>CAWUUC010000327.1:0-3330 GCA_963924905.1 uncultured Paracoccaceae bacterium | reverse complement strand
TATCACCGAGCTCGGCGGCGGCGGCCTGCACCGATTGGCTGTCACCCACATCCACGGCAATGGAGCGGGCACGGGGTATGCGAGAGGCAACATCGGCCAGACGATCACCGTTGCGCGCAGATAATATCACATTGACCCCAGATTCCGCCATCAGTCGGGCAAGGGCAAGGCCCAGTCCTTCACTGGCACCGACGAGCCAATAGGTTTTACCTTCCCATGTCTGATCGGTCATGATGGCACCTGACGCATTGTGGCCACCAATTCGGCCACCTTGATCCCAAATTTGCGGAATTGGCTGCGGTTCATGATCGTGCCGTTATCTGTCAGATACATCCAATCTGTAACGTCCAAAACATGGCCGCCCGCATCTTTGGGCAATTTGATCCGGTAAAGAAGCTGCACCGTGGGACCCTCCACCGTGCCGCGCCCAATCCCTTCTAGATCATCTGCCTCTGCGCGGATATGTCCGTCATTGCCCATCGTCAGTCGCCATTCCCGCAGTTGTTCGACACCCGTGTCATACCGAAAATGTTCGCGCAAGATGCCTGTGTTGCCATCCCATGTCCCATGCATTTGGGCGACAAACCGAGAAGTCACGCGGCCAAAAGGACCATAGATGACGCCTTCGCAAAGGATTGGACCGTTCAAGTGATTGCGCGGATCAAAGGCAGGGCCAAGACCGCGGTAGTGTGCGGGTTTTTGCGCGGCGAACCCTGTCACGCGCCGCACCATGGCAATGACCAAAAACAGCGTCAGTAGGGCCACAAAATAGGGAGTGATCGTCATGCTTTCTCCTGAAATGGAAGGGCAATCAAAAAGGTCAAAGCCATTAATTTAAGAGCACAAGGCAGGCCCGCATAGGCCCAAGTCAGCGCCGAAAGGGCCGACGCCGAATTTGCGGAGCCAGATTGAAATCCAGCCCATTGCAGGCTGGGTAATACGATCGCCGCTGCAAGCGCGAGCGAGAGTTTAGAGGCAAATGACCAAAGGCCAAATCCTGCCGCTTCATTGCCCAAATGCGCCAAACGGCGGGCAAATATTGCAGGTAGAAGGACCATATCCGCGCCCAAAGCTGCCCCCGACCCAAGGCAGATCAAAGCGAATGCCAGTCCTTGCCCTTCCCCAAGGGTAAAAGCCCAAACAAAGCTTAGGATTGACAAGACCATGCCCAGCAGCAGCACGCGCTTTTCGCCATGTGCCGCGCCAAGTTTGCTCCAGACAGGGGCAGAGGCTGCGGCTGCTAGAAAGAACAATAACAGATAAGCCCCAGCAAAATCGGGCAGTTCAAGGCGACTTTCGACAAAGAATAAGAACAATGTTGAGGTCACAGCGACAGGGGCCGCATTGATCAAGGCCAAAAACAAGAGGCGGCGCGCCAGTGGGTCGGCAAGGGCAGGGCGAAATAATGCAAATCCGATTACTTTTGCTGCCACATTTCCCCAAGCTTGTCGCATCGAGAGCCATGCAGCCAAACATAAAATACCAAAGCCAAAGGCGAATGTGGCGAAGGGCGCTGGGGTCAGGGTTGCCAGTGCGACAGGGGAAACTGCGGCCAAGGATACGCCAATCAGCGATCCTGTCTCGCGCCACCCTGCCAGCTTGGTATGGCCGTTTTTGCCAAGAAATACGGCTTTTTCAACACCTTGGGCATAAAAAACGATGGTCAAATAGGAATAGGCCGAAAATAAAACTGTCAGAGTAAGGGCAAACCATGCCAAGGGCGCAATGGGCGGGGTCACGGCGAATAAGGCAATCATCGCACCCGCCAGCACGATAACGGCGATACCCACACCACGGGCGCGGCGCGCGCGCGTCACCTCTGCCAACCAGCCAAAGAATGGGTCTTGGACAACATCAATCAGTCGTAACAGCGCCAAAACGCCGCCCAATGCCGCCAGTGAAACACCATAAGTATCGACAAAAAATTTCGGCGCATGAATATAGAACGGCAGCCCCGCCGCCGCGATCATTGCTGCAAAAAGGGACCAAGGGGCTAAATTCACCGTGACACCTCATCCGAGGGGGCTTTGGGCAGGGGATTATATTTCGCGCCCTTTAGATATAATTTGAACGCCTGCCAATGAATAAGCGCCAACACGCGGCGCGAACCAAGGCGCAGGGTCATGCCCAGAATGCCGGTGTTTGTCAGGGGGTGTAGGGCGCCCGTCAGGGTGGCGATCAGCCCGCCTTTGCCCGCGCTATAGTCGATCCAAATACCAATTTTCTCTGCGCTGATGTCAAAACGAAACTGATAGCCACCCGATACGGGTTGAAAGGGGGATACATGGAATATTTTTTGCGCCGTAAGGATGTCTTCACGGGTCAATGCCGCGCGGTCATCGCGGTGGCAAAGATAGGAATGACGTTCGCCAAAGGTATTGGACACTTCGGCAATCACCACCCGCAAGGCGCTTGTGGCGTCAAAACACAACCAGAATGACACGGGGTTAAACACATGGCCCATGATACGCGGTTGGGTCAAAAGCTGGATATGGTCACGCGGCAAATCATGGGCTGTCAAAACATCCATCACCCAATCCAAGCCGCGCCCTAATTTTGGTAGACCACCATGATCGCTGTCATGGACCGAGGCGAGATTGCCCCGATTATGCCCAAACAGGCTGGGGCCAGTGGCATCTGTCGGGTCTAACACCACATAATCGACACTATAGCGAAACTGGTTCGCAATCGCCCCTTTGCGCCCGTGAAAGGTTTGTCCGTGCAGATGTTGGACCTTGCTCATCCCAAGGCCAATTGTTTGTTCGCCATTGCGTCCACGATATCCACCGCGCTACCAATCCCGTCTTCGTGAAAGCCGTTTTTCATCCAAGCGCCGCAAAACCAAGTATGGTTCGTGCCATTTAAAGCGCGGATTTGACTTTGGGCGCGGATAGCTGGCAAGTCATAGACTGGGTGATGAAAGGTGGTGCTGTCATAGATCAACTCTTCGCGTATGTTTGAAGCCGCATTCAGCGTGACAAACAGCGGATCCTCTTTTGGGATTGGTTGCAGTGAATTCATCCAATAGGTCAGATCAATACGGTCCGCAGGTCCTGTCGTAGGTTCGACATAGGCCCAAGACGCCCAGCATTTGCGCGATTTTGGCATCATATTTGCGTCAGCGTGCAGCACCATTTCATTGGGCTGATAGCGCACAGCGCCCAAGGCGGCGCGCTCGTGCTCGGACGGGTCGGCCAGCAAGCCCAAGCTTTGATCTGAATGTGTGGCCAGAACCACCTCATCAAATAATTCCCATTCCCCGCCAACGGCGCGAATATAGACGCCATTATCTGCGCGTTTTACGCCCGCCACGGCGGTATTCAGGCGCAG
>CAWUUC010000326.1:0-2739 GCA_963924905.1 uncultured Paracoccaceae bacterium | reverse complement strand
CGGTCAGGCCGCGCCCAAACGCGGCTCATTTCAACAGCGCGCGCGCCTCATCTGGTCCCAAGGCCGCAGGGCGGGTGCAGGTGGTGGTTAGGGTGACAAACTGCCCTGTCTCGCCCGATTTCAAGATAGATGTCATCACATCAACCCCGTGCAAGGTCCGCTCCAACGAGCAGCGCGGATCGCGTCCACCCAAAATCGCCAAGGCCATATCGGCCATCCCCGCCGTGCGGTAATTGGCCTGATCCTCGCCGCGATGCCCCTTTTGATTGTCCACACCAAAGGGGTGATCCCATGCCGCGATTGGTGTCAGCACCCCATCTGGCCCTGCCATTTCCAATGGCCCGCCAAAAAAGTTCGGGTCAGGCACATAAAGCGTACCTTTGGTGCCGTAAAGTTCGAAATGGTTGCGCTTGTGGTGCCACACATCCCAGCTTGCGGAAAAGTTGATGGTCGCGCCCGACTTAAATTCCATCAATGCTTGGATATTTGACGGGGTTTTGACGGGGATTTCTTGCCCCTCGCGTTCGCCCGACCCAATGGTGCGGGTTTTCGTAGCCGATGAGGTTAAGGCCCCCACGCGCGCCACTGGACCCAGCAAGTTTATCAGATTGGCAATGTAGTACGGCCCCATATCCATGATCGGCCCTGCACCGGGAAGATAGAAAAATTCGGGATTTGGATGCCAGCTTTCGGGACCATGCCCCTGAATGGCCGCCGCCCCCACGGTGATATCGCCAAAATCGCCCGCATCGATCATGGCGCGGGCCTGCTGATGGGCGCCGCCCAAGAAGGTATCTGGCGCGCAGCCCACCGTCAGCCCTTTGGACGCCGCCAGTTCGCGCAACTCAACCCCTTGGGCCAGCGTCAAAACCAGTGGCTTTTCCGAATAGGCATGTTTGCCCGCCATCAGAATGGATTTGGTGACCGCAAAATGCGCGTCAGGAATGGTCAGATTGACGATCAAGTCAATGTCTTTATTGGCCAAAAGATCATCAACAGATTGGGCAATTGTGCCAAATTCTTCGGCGCGGGCGCGCGCCACATCCATATTCATATCGGCTACCGCCCGCACTTCTAACCCCTTAAACAAAGGGGCCAGACGCAAATAGCTGGTCGAGATATTACCGCATCCTATGATGCCGATGCCAAGATTTGACATGATACTTTCCTTAATATGATTTCACAGAGGCCAAGGCGCGGCGCGCAAATCTGGCGTGATCGGTCGGGTTGTCGTGTTCCATCACGAAATTGGTCACACCAATATCGCGTAATGTGTTCAAAAGGGATTTCCAGTCGATCGTGCCGTGGCCCACGTCTGCCCAGCCGTCTTCATCTGTGTTTTTCCCCATAGGTGCAATGTCTTTGACATGGGCAGCGATGATGCGGGATTTATGATCCTTAATCCACTGGATCGGATCAGCGCCACCACGCACAACCCAAGCCACATCCATTTCCCACGCCAAATCTGGCCCACCGTCAAACAGCGCTGTTTGCGGGATCGTGCCATCGGGCAAGGTGACAAATTCAAAGTCATGGTTGTGCCAGCCAAAGCGCAGACCCGCCTCGGCCAAGGGGCGCCCCGCCTTTTGCAAACGTGCGCCCAGATCATACCAGCCTTTGGCCGTGGTCGGGCGCATATCTGGATGCAGCCACGGCACAATCACCGTATCCATGCCAAGGGTCTTGGCCACCGTGATCGCCCAATCAGGCGTGTCTTCGACCTGATCCAGCCCAAAATGACCCGAGGCCATCTTTAAACCCGTTTGCTTTAGACCAGCGGCCAAGGCGTCAAGCCCAGCCTGATCGGCGTAAAGCCCGCCGAACCCTTCGGCCCCATCATAGCCCATCTCGGCCAGCATCTGAAGCGTGGCCAATGTGGGCGGAAAGTTGCGCGAGGAATAAAGTTGATAACTGAACATGACGGCTCCTGATTAACCATAGGTCGCGGAATGAAGATCGCGAAGGGTAAAGGTCGGGGTTTGGCCTGCGACCTTTGGGGTGAAGGTGACTGTCGCGGAATGACCAGGGAACAAGGTCATGGCGTTATGCGAAAAACGGCCCGCGATATCTGCCTCAATTGCGACAAAAAGGGCAAGGTTTTGCACTTTTATATCAATGTGATAAATGCCGTTCTTAACTTGAACGTCATGGATTAGACCGCTGGGGCGCAGGTCATAGGATTTATAGGGACTGGGCGCAAAATGATCCCCCCCGATACGTTGATCACCGTTGGACCAAACATAGGCCAGCATTTCCCCCGCAGCCAAATCCGCCTTGGCAATGCGCAAGGCGCAAACAGCGGCATCTGCCGCGGTCACAGTTGATGTGGCCAATGCGCGGGTCTGCCCCGCCATATCGACTGCCACCGCCGAGACGGTCACATCCAGCGCCGCATCATCATTGACCACGCGTAATTCGATAAGATCACCTAAAGGCACGGCTGATACAAACACAGACGCATAAAACGCCTTTGACATATGATGCAGCAATTTCCAGCCACCGCCATGATCCAAACTGGACCATGAACACACCGGCCAAGTGTCATTCAACTGCCAAATCAACGTGCCCATGCAATGTGGTTTCAATGACCGCCAATGCGTGACGGCGGTTTTGATCGCCAACCCCTGTTGGACTTGGGACAGATAGACAAAGTTTTCAAAATCGATCGGAAAGCGGAAATAGCGAAACATGGTTTCGGCAATCCGCGCATTGCCGCCTGCGTTCTTTTGATGGCTTTCC
>CAWUUC010000325.1:0-7702 GCA_963924905.1 uncultured Paracoccaceae bacterium | reverse complement strand
CCATTTGGGAGGAAATCATCCTTGCCAATGCCGAGGTAGCCTGTGTTAGGCACGTAAGTACCTGACTGTGCGTCGGCTGTACGCTTGAGTGAGGCATCGACAGTCTCTTTATCCAATATCTCATCGCTGCGGCAAGAAAATGGGAAGAGAGCGGTTTGACCTTCGAACTTACGGAACTGCGCGCAGAGCTGGTAAAATCTTTGGAATTGTTGGGCGTGCAGACCGATGCCCTAAAATGGAGTGCTGCAGAATGACGATTAAAGTTCTTGCAATTGATGATTCGCGGACAATCCGCAGCTTGGTTCACAAAGTCATGGAAGAGGCTGGATTTGAATGCGTTCTCGCCGAAGACGGGGTCGACGGAATCAATCGATTTGCAGAAGAAAACCCTGATATCGTGATCACCGACATCAATATGCCAAATATGGATGGATTTGGCGTGATTTCGACCATTCGGACAGGCACCAGCAACCGAATGGTGCCGATCCTGGTTCTGACCACCGAAAGCGCAGATCACCTAAAGGCAAAGGCGCGGGATGCAGGCGCAACTGGCTGGATTATCAAACCCTTTGACGATGAAACGATTGTGTCGATGGTCCGTCGCGTGACTGGTGCAAGGGTCTGACATGTCCACGATGAATTCAATCCGCGATACATTTTTTGAAGAATGTGAAGATTTGCTCGCCGCCTTGTCGGACGGGTTCGCCGCCATGCAATCGTCAACCCATGATAGCGAAACAGTCAATGCAGTGTTTCGGGCGGTGCATTCCATTAAAGGGGGCGCGGGGGCGTTTCATCTTGCTGATTTGGTATCTTTTGCCCACCGCTTTGAAACTGTTTTGGACGAATTGCGCGCAAGCCGCCTGGAATTAACACCCGATCTTATGTTTGTGCTTTTGCGATCTGCAGATCACTTGACAGTTCTTGTCGAAGCCGCCCGCGACGAAGTCGAGATTGAGGCAGCTATCACCGAAAGTTTTCTTGCATCCCTTGATGCCTGTTTGGGAGAGACTGATTCTGACACCAAAGATAGTGGCGAGAATTTTTCATTCTCAGCGGTGCAATTGGATATTATCGGCTTTGATGCTGACGACAGTGTCAATCACGCCAACAGGTTCACAATCACCTTCGCGCCAACTTCGACACTTTTTGCCAATGGCCATGACCCCGCTTTTTTATTCGAAGCTTTGTCAGACCTAGGCAATTTGGCCGTCGAAATGGACCTATCAGAATTGCCTGAATGGGAAAATTTTGACCCGTCAGTGCCCTTTATGAAATGGTCATTGTTGCTTGAAACCAATCAAGACGAGGCCGCAATTCGTGGCGTTTTCGAATTTGTGGACGGGCTTTGTGCCCTGACAGTGACAGCCTTACTTGAGGACGCGGCCCCAATTTTGGAGGAGCCTTCGGCATCGATGGAAAATGCATCTCTGCCTGACGGCGAACACGCGGTAAAAACGTCTGCACCGCCCCTAGAAGAGGCAGGTGGCCCGAAAAAATCCGCCGCGCCTTCGGACCAGCATGGCCCAAAACCCACATTACGCGTCGACCTGGATCGCGTTGACCGTTTGATCAATGCTGTGGGCGAACTTATTATCAACCAAGCGATGATTTCCCAGCGCGTCGGCGAAATGGCGCTCTCGACAGATTCGGATGTCGTCAACTATGTCGAAGACTACCGCCTATTAGCGCGCGATATACAAGAAGCGGTGATGGCCATTCGCGCACAGCCCGTCAAACCCTTGTTCCAACGGATGTCACGCATCGTCCGCGAGGCCGCAGATGCAACAGGCAAAAAGGCGCAAATGATCTCTTTTGGCGAAGAAATCGAAGTGGATAAAACCGTCATCGAACGTCTGGCCGATCCGCTGACACATATGATTAGAAACGCAGTCGATCACGGATTGGAAGATGTCGATACCCGCATTGCCGCGGGAAAAGATCCATCGGGAACCATTCGGTTGTCGGCGGCACATCGTTCGGGCCGTGTGATCATTTCAATCAAAGATGACGGGGCGGGCCTGAACCGACAAAAGATTTTGGGTATTGCGAAAACAAAAGGGTTGGTGCCGCAAGACATCGATTTGCCTGATGCAGAGATTGATGCACTCTTGTTCCTGCCAGGGTTTTCGACCGCCTCTAAAATCTCGAACCTTTCGGGGCGCGGGGTTGGGTTGGACGTCGTTCGCACTGCCGTTATGGCCCTGGGTGGCAGGGTGGCAATTATGTCTACCCCGGGTTTAGGCACGGAATTCACCATATCACTTCCCCTGACCTTGGCAGTTATGGATGGAATGGTCGTTTCAGTTGGCAATCAAACCATGGTGGCACCCATTGCCTCTATTTTGGAAACAATGCGCCCTGCAAAAGAAGAACTGCATATGGGGCCAAATGGACAGTATTTGTCTGTCCGGGGCAAATTCGTTCCAATCGTAGATGTCGCAGATAGCCTTGGGTTCCCAACCAAACATTCAGAAAACGAGTCTCCCTTGCTGTTACTTGTGGAAAACGAAAACCAATCGCAATGCGCGCTTATCGTCGATGAGGTGCATGACCAACGCCAAGTGGTCATCAAAGGCCTGGAACATAATTATGCGACCGTTTCGGGTGTGTCGGCCGCAACCGTTTTGGGCAACGGTCAGATTGCCCTGATTTTGGATCTAGATGCCATCGCGTTTCAACGAGGATTCACCGCCGAGCCGATGACAGAAACAGCCACAACCGCCCCAGGAGCATAATATGTCAACAAACGCACAAAAATCTGATGAAATATTTGAATTTGTTACATTCTTTTCGGGCGGGCAAAGTTTCAGCATTGATATCTCCCAAGTCCGTGAAATTCGCCGCTGGGGGCCATTTACCCCCGTTCCACACGCCACTGTCGGTGTTTTAGGGGTGATGAACTTGCGCGGATCAGTGATCCCGATTTACGATCTTGCCGCCCGCTTGGGTCTGGCGAGTACGGCAGAAAATCCCCGCAATGTGATCGTCGTTGTAATCCATGGGGATCAAACTTTAGGACTTTTGGTGGAATCCGTGTCTGAAATCATGTCGATTTCCAGCAACGCAATTCAGACGACACCGGATATGCGCAATGACGCGGGACCGCAGGCGATTTCAGGCCTCATCAACACAGAGGCGGGAATGACCCAAATCATTGATTTGGATATTATTATCCGCAACAAGGGTTCTGCACCAGCATGACAAATACGCAATTTAGACCAGCTGAGGCGCAGCGCCCCAGTACGATCACCTTTTCCGAAGCCGAGTTTCAGGTGATTGCCCAATTTGCACATCGGCATTTTGGGCTGAACTTGCCATCCAGCAAAAAGGATATGGTGTATTCACGCCTTATTAAAAGGCTACGAAAATTGGGCTTGCATGATTTTGGCAGTTATCTTCACTTGCTAAATTCTACTTCGGGAAGGGTCGAACATGTTGAATTGCTGTCGGCCTTGACGACGAATGTGACACAGTTTTTTCGCGAAAAGCACCACTTTGATTACTTGGGGCAAACAGTTTTACCCGAGCTGATCGCAAAAGCGCGGTCAGGCAAAAGGGTGCGCCTTTGGTCGGCGGGATGCTCTGCAGGTCAAGAACCCTATTCGATGGCCCTCACAGTCCTTGGACAGTGTCCAGATGCCGCCAAATTGGATTTCAAAATTCTGGCCTCTGATATTGATCCACGCATTGTGACGACCGCCAAGTCGGCCACTTATCCACGTGAAGAAATGGCGGCCCTACCTGAGGCTTTTGGAAAATATGCGATCACGACCGCCGACGCGCCCAAGACATTTTCCATTGCGCCCGAAGTGCGCCAACTGATCAGTTTCGCCGAACTTAATCTCATCGCAGACTGGCCATTTTCTGGCCCTTTTGATGCAATTTTCTGTCGCAATGTAGCAATTTATTTTGACGCTGAAACCCAATCGACGCTGTGGCGAAGATTTGCCGCGATGATCCCGACAAATGGCCATCTTTTTATTGGCCACTCAGAACGTCTGACGGGCGAAGCATCGCGCATGATGAAAAGTGTTGGCGTCACCGTTTATCAAAAAACGGCTTAGCGGCCGACCGTGAATAGTTAAGGAACATAAAATGAGCCTGAAAGAAAATCTAAGGATTATGGTTGTGGACGATATGTCGGTAAGCCGTGCGCTTATCGCCCAGGCTTTGGACGAAATCGGTATTAAACATTATGTTACCGAAAATGATGGCAAAGTGGCCCTGGGTAAATTAGCGGCCAGTCCCGTGCATTTGGTGATTTCAGATATGAATATGCCTGGAATGAATGGGCTGCAATTGTTGCGCGCCTTACGTCAGGCCAAGACCACCCAACGGATCGGATTTATTTTAATTACCGGCACACCCAGCCCAGAAATCATCCGCGAGGGCCAGCAATTGGGATTGAACAACTTGGTTCGCAAGCCCTTCACGACGATTACCATCAAATCTGCCATCGAAAGCGTTGTGGGAAAGCTATAACATGACAATTCATTCGGCCATCATGACACCAGAGCAGCTGTTGCGTCGTTCGGCGGCCGAATTGCGGCGCTGCATGGACATCGTTTCGCGCGTCGAAGATGGGGTTATACCCTTGGTTTCCACGCCGATTGCCCCCAGTTTGCGTGCGGCATTGCAAGATATTGATTTATTGTCCCAATGTATTGACGATATCGCCCGGTGTATTTCTGGCTTGGCCGATTCCGTTGACGGCTTGGACAGCATAAACATGGATGAGATCTTGCGAATTATCAAACTGCAAGACATGCGTGTGCGCCTTGAGGGTGGCACGATGGATTCGCGCAAACTGACCCAGCGCGAGGATATGTTTGTCGAGTTTTAAGCGAATAATACCACCCAGGTTTTGGCCGATGCCCGCAGATTGATCTTGGATATCCGCGCAAAGGGGCGGCCTTATCCCCTCATTTGGATATGGCACTGCATCGATTCTTGCGCTTGGGGGCGAAAAGGATCACTGATCATCACAGGAAATCGACTGTCTGGCAGGCCAGACCAAAGGATGAAACATGGCGGCAACTCAAACCGTCGCGCCAAAACTGGCGCGCTATGATGTGGTGATTATTGGCGGGGCAATCATGGGGTCGTCAGCGGCCTGGTTTTTGACCAATACGCCAGATTTCAATGGCAGCGTTTTGGTGATTGAGCGTGACCCTACCTATCAATTTTCAGGCACTGGACTGACGAACTCTTGCATCAGACAACAGTTTTCTGCACCGTTGAATGTGAAAATTTCACAGTTTGGCGCAGAATTTGTGCAAAATCTCCGCCAATTTATGGGTAACGACGCGCGGGTTCCGCATCTGCCGATTCAGAATTACGGCTATATGTATCTGGCTGCTGATCACAAATTTGCCGATATTTTGCGCCAAAGCCATGCCACACAGGCGGCGGCGGGGGCTGCGACGCGGTTGATGACACCCGATGAAATCGCGACCGAATATCCCTTCTACAATATCGACGATTTGGTTTTGGGCAGTATCAACACTGTTGATGAGGGGTATTTTGACGGCATTACCATGTTTGATTGGTTCCGCCGTTCCGCCCGCGAACGGGGTGTCGAATTCGTGACAGATGAGGTGGTGGGCATCACAAAGAACACAGGGGGCACGCGCGTCGACAGCGTGACCCTTGCATCGGGTCAAGTTATTTCTTGCGGTCAGTTGGTCAATGCATCGGGGACGCGGGGGGCTAAAACAGCGGCAATGGCGGGGATCACAATCCCGATTGAGCCGCGCAAACGCTATACTTGGGTATTTTCTGCCGAAAAAACCTTGTCGCGCGACTTGCCCCTTACGATTGATCCGACAGGCGTTCATGTGCGCCAAGACACCAAAACGACCTATATGGCAGGCGCACATAGCGATATTGACCCTTGCGTTGATTTTGATGATTTCCAAATGGATCATGACATTTGGCAAGACCATGTGTGGCCCGCACTTGCCATGCGCATCCCCGCATTTGAGGCGATCAAAGTCCAACGCGAATGGGCGGGGCATTATGACATGAACACTTTGGACGCGAATGCCATCCTTGGACCGCATGATGAGGTGACGAATTTTCTGTTTATGAACGGCTATTCAGGTCACGGTTTACAACAATCCCCTGCGATGGGCCGCGCAATGGCCGAATGGGTGACTTATGGCGCATATCGCAGTTTAGATATGTCACCTTTTGGCTTTGACCGCATTCGCGAAGGGCGTCCATTTTTGGAAAAGGCAATCATTTAGCCGCTTAATCAGTCAAGAAATCCGCCTTGGGTTTGTCATGCAAGGCCAGTTTGTCCACAATCGTTTCTGACGCAGCGTTAAGGCCGATAACTTGTACCCCAACCCCTTTGCTTCGAAACTTTAGCACGACCATGTCCAACGCTTGAACAGATGAAATATCCCAAATGTGGGCGTGAGTGACATCAATCACGATGTTGTCGATCTGCTCGCCAAAATCAAAGGCGTTCACAAAATCTTCGACAGAGGCATAAAACAGCTGCCCTTTGATCACATAGCTGCGCGTGTTGTCATCTTGGCTGGTGGTTACGTCAAACAGTTGCGCGATTTTTGCGGCAAAGAAAATCCCCGACAACAGCACCCCCAACAAAACGCCAATCGCCAAATTATGAGTATAAACCACCGCTGCCACTGTCGCCAACATAACCACGGATGACGATCTGGGATGGCTTCGCAAGGCTAGAATCGATGACCAAGAAAACGTGCCGATACTGACCATAATCATGATTGCGACCAAGGCCGCCATAGGTATTTGGCTAACCCAATCCCCCAAGGATACACAAAAAATCAACAACATAACGCCTGCAAACCCACAAGACAGCCGTCCACGCCCACCCGATTTCACATTGATCATACTTTGGCCAATCATTGCACAACCTGCCATCCCGCCGATAAATCCTGTGGCTGTATTGGCCAGCCCTTGACCGATACATTCTTGGTTTCGGCTAGATTTGGTGTCGGTCAACTCATCCACAAGGTTTTGCGTCATCAAACTTTCCAAAAGACCAACAATCGCAACGGCTAATGCATAGGGAAATATAATTTTCAAGGTTGTCAGGTTCAGCGGCACATCTGGCAGCAAGAAAATCGGCAAAGTATCGGGCAACGCGCCCATATCGCCCACCGTTCGCAGATCAAGGCCCAGCGCCAAGGACAAGGCGGTTAGGACAAGGATCGTCACCAAAGGCGATGGTATAACCTTGGTCACATAAGGAAAAAGATAGATAATTGCCAATCCTGCCGCCACCATCGGATAGGTCAGCATCGGCACACGGCTGGGGTCCAGTTCGGGCAGTTGGGCCAGAAAAATCAAGATTGCCAGAGCGTTAACAAAACCAGTCATCACGGATTTCGACACATAGCGCATCACAAATCCCAGCTTGGCCAGTCCCATTCCAATTTGCAAAAGTCCCGCCAAAACAGTCGCAGCCAGAAGATATTGCAGTCCATGTTCCTTTACCAAAGTGACCATTAAAACGGCGGTGGCGGCGGTCGCAGCAGAAATCATCCCAGGCCGCCCTCCGGCAAATGCGGTGATCACGGCGATAGAGAAACTCGCATATAACCCGACTTTTGGATCGACACCGTTCACTAAGCCTACTCCTCCGAGCATATTGAACCGGCCAGCCGCTCTCTCAAGCTCTCTGCGAAGGCGTTCAATTTCATCCGCCGCA
>CAWUUC010000324.1:0-3439 GCA_963924905.1 uncultured Paracoccaceae bacterium | reverse complement strand
GTCAATGTCGATATGATTGTGCAAAATATATCCGAAGGTTCGGAGAACGGCGCGGTCACCGATATGACTTTCTCTTGCCCCACAAATCAAGTCGTGCGCGCAAAAGCAGCGATGGACGAGGCCAAGGGTGCGGGCAATATTACGTTTGACGATATGGTCGTCGACAGTGATGTGGCCAAGATTTCGGTCGTGGGGATCGGGATGCGGTCGCACGCAGGCGTCGCAGCCACGATGTTCAAGGCGCTGGCAGCCGAGAATGTGAATATCAAGGTGATTGCGACCTCTGAAATTAAGATCTCGGTTTTGATTGATCGCAAATATATGGAACTGGCCGTCCAAGCTTTGCATGACGCCTTTGGGTTGGATCAGGCCTAAACCGATCATCGGGGGCGTCTTGTAGGGTGCGTGATGTCACGCACCTTACTTGACCCCGTTTGGGTGGCTGAAACCGCACAGATTATCCTTGCCTTGCCCATTCTATTGGCTAGCCTTATCCAAAACGAAAGGCGCGCATATGACCCCTGACATCATTATCATCGGTTCTGGCATGGGGGGCGCGACGCTCGCAGCGCGGTTGGCGCCCAGCGGCAAGCAGATTGTGATCCTTGAGCGTGGCGATTATCTACGTGACAGTCCTGAATGCCGCGATCCTGCAGCGGTATTTACGGGGCATTTCAGTCCGCGCGAAATATGGTTGGACGAGGCAGGCGGCACGTTTAGCCCGAACAATTATTATCACCCTGGCGGTAATTCAAAATTCTACGGTGCGGTGTTGATGCGCTATCGCGCCGAGGATTTCGCCCCCCTGCGCCATATCGGCGGCACAACGCCCGGTTGGCCCTTTGATTACGGCGCGTTTGAACCTGATTATCAGGCGGCAGAAGAGATGTATCAAGTGCGCGGTGATGTCGCGGATGACATCAGCGAACCGCCCCATTCTGGCCCCTATCCATACGCGCCTGTGCCACATGAACCCGATATGATTGACCTGATGAACCGTATGCGCGCGCAGGGCCTTTCGCCCAGCGCGCTGCCCTTGGGGGTGGACATCGACCTTTGGCTCAAGGGAGGTGCGATCACTTTTGACGGTTTTCCAAACACGCGCGGCGGCAAGATGGACGCGGAAACCATCGGCCTTGCCGCAGCGTTGCAACATCCAAACGTCACATTAATCACCGGCGCTCGGGTGACGCGATTAATCGCAAAGGGCGATAAAATAACGGCCGTGGAATATGAGCAGGACAAGATAAGCAAAACCATGACGGCGCCGATCATTTGCCTTTGCGCGGGGGCGGTCAAATCAGCTGCTTTATTGCTGGGCTCGGCGGACGGCGAAAATCCGACTGGTTTGGCCAATCGATCAGATCAGGTGGGCCGCAACTTTATGAACCACAATATTACAGCAGTGCTGGGATTTAATCCTCTGCGGCGCAATCGCAGTGTTTACGAGAAAACCATTCAACTCAATGACTGGTATCTGACGGGCGGTCCGAATGGCGCGCCGCTCGGGAATGTTCAGATGCTGGGGCGGATCACGGGGCCGATTATGGCTGCTGAAACAGGTATGCCTTTGTGGTTGGCGCGGTTTGTCGCTGATCATTCGGTGCATTTGATGACCATGTCCGAGGATTTACCCAATCCCGAAAGCCGTGTCACCTTGCGCGATGGCCAGATCATGTTGAAATGGCAGCGCAGCAATTGGGAGGCGCATCTGGCCCTGAACGCCAAGTTGACGACGACCCTCAAGAAAATGGGATGGCCCATAGTTTTGACCAAAACATTTGAAAAGCGCACGCCCAGTCATCAATGTGGCACGGCGCGGATGGGGGTTGACCCCAAGAAATCAGTGGTTGATCCAAATTGTCGCAGCCATGACATAGAAAATTTGTATATTGTGGATGCCAGTGTGTTACCCACCTCGGCGGCGGCGAACCCATCTTTGACTGTGGCAGCCTTAGCGATCCGCACAGCGCGCCATATTTTGGCGCAGGGCCAAGCATGATGATCGTATCGTGAATACGCTTTGTGGGACCAGCGGCCCTAGGGGTTTCGCACCGAGAAAAGGCTAAAGGTCTGTCGTAGAAATATGTTGCGAATCAAGAAGATGCTGGTGCATTCCACAGCACTTGACTTGCGATATCGGTTTCTTGTGGGACGTTGTGAATTCGCAAAAGGCTAAGCCCCAAGGTGAAATCAGCCGTGCCGTCTTGTCGTGTCAAAATCGGGGCTATTGGCCAAAGCGTCAGATCATAAACTTGGCCCTTTGTCCATTTTGAGACAATCGTGACGCCCCCATAGGCGGGGACAAAGACTGTGTTGCCAGATCCCGTTTGGACATGGTTGATGCCTGTGCCCGCGTGCAATGTATCATTGCCTTTGGCCAGTTTTATCTGGTTGCGCCCAGATCCTGTGTGGATGACCGAACTGCCATCGCCACCTTTCACATGGTCATTGCCATGGCCTGCGAAAATCAAATTGCGCCCACCGCCCGCATAGATCGTATCATCACCCGTTCCGCCGTCCAATGTATCACGGCCAGTTTGCCCCCCCTGCAAATGATCATTGCCCGCACCGCCATAAAAGACATGATGCGATGAAAGATTAGCAGCAATGGCAATCAATTGATCATTGCCCGCCCCACCATAAAAAGTTGCCCCACCGTATTTTGGGCCGATCAAGACATCATCCCCCTTTGAGCCGCGCACATCCACGACCACCCGCTCAGAGGTTTCAAAATGGATAGGGCTGTCAGGATGGGCCACAACGCGGATGACGCGCCCACGCCCCGTTGCAGCGGCATCGGTTTCATGGCGCGCTACCACCGTCGCAATGCGGATGTTTTCGACATTCATCGGGCAATGCAGCACATAATTATCTGGCCCTCCCATGTACCACAATGTGTCATTGCCGCCGTCTTGGTCCTCGCGGATTTTTTCAACATCACTGCCGTAAGCCCAATAGCTGTCGCCGCCGCGTGTGCCTTCAAGAACGACAGAGCCATCAACGGCCATCATCGCATTGACCCCATCAGCAGGGTTTTCATAGCCGCGCAGATCCAAGCCCAAATCTAACGCGCCCTTGATCAATTCAGCACGCAAAAAGTCGATGGGGGCGGTATCGATCAGGTTCATTGTCTCGCCTGGATCGGCATCGATGTCATAAACGTGTTCTTCGCCATTTGGATATCTGAAATATCTGTATTGCCTATACCCCTTCACGCTGGGCCGCACCGACAAAGTGCCAAAAACAGATGTAATGGGGGATTTTGAATCATCATAATGACCAAAGGATGGATCGACGAGTGGCAACAGACTTTGACCCGAGACCCAATCTGGGCGCGCGGGCAGTCCCGCCAAATCCATAATTGTTTTGGCAAAATTATGCAGCGATATAGGCGTCTTTTCTACGCGCCCCATTTTCATGCGCGGTGAGGCAATGC
>CAWUUC010000323.1:0-4883 GCA_963924905.1 uncultured Paracoccaceae bacterium | reverse complement strand
CATACAATGGGCTGGCCTTTGGGCGGCAATGCGGGGGGCGGGTCATTTATCTATCATACTGAAAACAATCAGGTCTATGTGGGTTTTGTGGTCCATTTGAATTATGAGAACCCACATCTCTATCCCTATATGGAATTCCAGCGTTTCAAACATCATCCGATGGTGGCCGAATTGTTGCGCGGCGGCAAACGCGTGGCTTATGGTGCGCGCGCCATTTCCGAAGGTGGGTGGCAATCCATTCCCAAATTGACAGCGCCAGGCGTGGCCTTGCTGGGATGTTCGGCAGGGTTGGTCAATGTGCCGCGCATTAAGGGCAATCACAATGCAATGCTGTCGGGCATTGCCGCCGCAAATGCCGCCGCATCTGCCATTTCAGCAGGCCGTGCCGGCGATGATTTGGTCGCATATGAAGCCGATTTACGGTCTGGCCCCATTGCAAAAGACCTGAAAAAGGTTCGCAACGTCAAACCGTTGTGGTCACGTTTTGGCCTTGTTGCATCCTTGTTTGGCGGTGGGATCAGTATGTGGGCCTCGACCTTTGGGATGGGGGTTTTCACCCTAAAACACGGTAAGAATGACGCCGAATCGACAGGCAAAGCCGCCGATTTCAAGCCCATTGATTACCCCAAGCCTGACGGTATCTTGTCCTTTGATCGGCTGACCAATGTGGCGTTTTCGGCAACCAATCACGATGAAAATCAGCCCGCACATTTGAAGTTGCGTGATCCTTCGATTCCGATTCGCGTCAATTTGCCGATCTATGGCGAGCCTGCACAGCGCTATTGCCCTGCTGGCGTCTATGAGGTGATCGCAGAGGACGGTAAAGAGCCGCGCTTTCAGATCAATTTCCAAAACTGTGTGCATTGCAAAACCTGCGACATCAAAGACCCGTCGCAAAACATCACTTGGACCACGCCAATGGGCGGCGGTGGGCCAAATTATCCCAATATGTAAGTTCACCATTTGGTGACTGTGGGGCGCGGATTATCCCTGCGCCCCGCATTGCCTTTGCGCGGGCAAAGACCTAGATTCGTCTCAATCCAAAGGAGCGATTGATGCCCAGCCCCCTGAAATTTGCCACAGCAATGATCGCGCTGATCGGCTGGACCGCCCCCGCCCAAGCAATCGACGCGGGCGCCTATTTAGCGGCGGCCGTGGCTGCATCGCAGGCAGATTTTAATGCCGCAGATGGGTGGTACATCCGTGCCCTGCAATCTGATCCTGAAAACATCAACCTATTGGAAGGTGCTATGATATCTGCCTTATCCTTGGGTGATATTGCGCGCGCAGCCGAAAGTGCCGCGCAATTGCAAAACTTGGGGGCCACATCGCAGAATATCGCCTTAACCTTGTTGGCAAATCGGGCGTTAAATGCCGATTTTGGGGGCATTGTCGCGGATCAGGCGGCAGGTGTCTCGGTTGGGAATCTTATGGATGATCTGGCGGGGGCTTGGGCGAATGTTGGTCTGGGCAATATGTCCAATGCCATAGCGCTTTTTGATAAAATCATCGCGACCAATGGGTTGCAAGCATTTGGTCTTTATCACAAATCACTTGCTTTGGCGCAGGCGGGTGATTTTGGTGGCGCTGATAATATATTGTCTGGACGGGCGGGCGGCAGTTTCGGGTTGACGCGGCGGGGTCTTGTAACGCACGCGAAAATTCTCAGCCAACTGGAACAAAACGACACGGCCATCGCGCTTTTGGAAGAACGGCTTTCGCCTGAGAATGATCCCGAAGTCGCCGCGCTGATAACCGCGCTACGTGGGGGGCAGTCCTTGCCAATTACGGGACTGACCGATGCCAAGGATGGTTTGGCAGAGGCATTTTTTACTGTAGCGGCTGCCTTGAACGGCGAAACAGACGCCGCTTATACATTGCTGCATGCGCGCATTGCGACAGCGTTGCGGCCTGGGGATGCGGATTCTATTTTGCTCACCGCCTCGTTGTTGGAAAAACTGGATCAACCCGATTTGGCGACCCAAGTTTATGCGACCATTCCGCAAAGTGATCCTGCCTATCCCAATGCGGAAATTGGACGTGCGGGGGCCAATTTTGCGGCAGGCCGCGATGATGCCGCGCTAGAGGTTTTACAAGCCCTTGCCCGCAGCTATCCAGACGATTTGGATGTATTGATTGCCTTGGGAAATGGTCAACGCCGCGTTGAGGATTTTGCAGCCGCCATCACCACATATGATGTTGTGATTTCCAAAATAGAGACACCCACCCAAGGACAATGGGGGGTCTTTTTCAGCCGTGGTATCGCCCATGAACAGCAAGGTAAATTTGATCTCGCAGAGCATGATATGCGGATGGCGCTGCGTTTGAATCCTGATCAACCCGAGGTGTTGAATTACTTAGGGTATTCCTTGGTAGATCGGGGCCAAAAACTGGACGAAGCCTTGGATATGATCAAACGCGCCGTGGCCCGCCGTCCAGATTCTGGTTATATCATCGACAGTTTGGCATGGGCCTATTTTCGGCTTGGTCGTTATAGCGATGCCTTAGCCCCGATGGAGCGTGCTTCCTTGTTAGAACCGGTTGATCCGATCATCACCGATCACTTGGGCGATGTATATTGGGTCAATGGCCGTATCCGCGAGGCGGAATTTCAATGGCATCGCGCCTTGTCCTATGCGCCGAGTGAAAAAGACGCTGAACGTATCCGGCGCAAATTGGATATTGGCCTAGATGCTGTCCTAGAGGCCGAAGGCGCGGCCCCTGTGGTCAAATCGGTCAATGATTAAGGTTTTTGCCCCTGCAAAAATTAATTTGGCGCTGCACGTGATGGGACAGCGCGCCAATGGTTACCATCTGTTGGATATGTTGGTTGGATTTGCCGATGTGGGCGATTGGATAACCTTGGTCAAAGATCACGGCGATGGTGACAGCATGCTCCGCCTCACAGGACCAGAGGCGGGGGCCTTGTCAAATGGGCCCAATATAATCACCCAAGTGGCGGATAGGTTTGCAACACAACAGCTCTCTATCTGGCTTGAAAAAAATCTGCCTGTGGCCTCTGGGATTGGCGGTGGATCTGCCGATGCCGCTGCGACCTATCGTGGTATTTTGGCGTTGACGGGGCGTCAGGCTGGGGCCGATGATGCTGCCAATTTGTTGGAGATTGGGGCAGATGTGCCGATGTGCGTGACTGCCCAACCGGCACGAGTGCGTGGAATTGGTGAAGATATTTTACCCCTGCCAAACATGGCGCCATTGCATGTGGTTTTGGTCAATCCTCGTGTTCCTATATCGACCCCAATGGTATTCAGGGCTTTGATACAGAAACAAAATTCTGAAATTTCTGCTTTGCCTCAAAACTTGGATGATGCGGGTGTCTTTATCGATTGGTTGGCGGCCCAACGCAATGATTTGCAAAATCCCGCACTTGGCCTTGCGCCCCAAATTGGCGCAGCGCTGACAGCCCTAAAAGGGGCTGTTTTGGCGCGGATGTCAGGATCTGGTGCAACTTGCTTTGGCATTTATGAAACTGCGGGTGATGCGAAAACCGCCGCAAATGAACTGCGCAATAAGCACCCAGATTGGTGGGTCACCCCTGCTTTGCTAAACGGGCCGCCAAAAGTCGCCCCAGTGTGGGTGCTACATCATTCATAGTGATGGTCGAAACTGAATTTTGTGCCGTTTGTCCGAACAGCATTGCGCGCATAAAGTTCCAGTTGCCCCATTTCGCGGTCCACGCGCCCTGTCACCGTGATGGTTTCACCCACATCAAATGGCACGATATTAGGACCAATATAGACCAAAATCGCCCCGCTGGCATCTTTGATCCGAAATTCATCCTCGTCGGGAATGTTTTGCACTGTCCCCGTGACAGTCGCCGTCTGCCCATATAGCAGATCTGCGATTGCCACGCTGTTGACCAATATTGGCACTGGCAAAATAAGTGTCAGCGCAATCAAAGTTAATTTCATGTGATCTCTCCTTGATGCTGCCCAGATGGGAAATCACGAAACACCGATCAAGTTATGTCACTAAAACGTTATTCTAGGTGATGCGCGCAACAACATAATCGGCCAAATCGACCAACATTTCGCGTAGGGGGTGATCCGGCAGCGTGTCAAGCGCAGCCACCGCCTTGTCCGTCCACGCCAGCGCATCCGCCCGCGCCGCTTGCATGGCGCCATGGCGCGCCATAATGGCCATCGCCTGTTCTAGATCCCCCTCGCCCTGTTGCCCCTTGGAAATAACGCGCTGCCAAAATGCGCGCTCTTGCGCGTCAGCCTTGGCAACCGCTTTGATCAAAGGCAGGGTCAATTTGCGTTCACGGAAATCATCGCCAACGTTTTTGCCCAATGCACTGGCCGAGCCACTATAATCCAGAAGATCATCGACGATCTGAAACGCAATTCCCAAGGCATCGCCATAGGTAAACAATGCCCGCGTCTGCGCTGCATCTGCGCCCGCGATGACGCCGCCCACCTCGGTTGCCGCTGAGAACAGTGCCGCCGTTTTGCCCCGCACCACTTGCAAATAAATTGCCTCCGTTGTGGCCAAATCTTGGGCTGCGGTCAGTTGCAAAACCTCGCCTTCCGCAATCGTGGCGGATGCATTGGCCAAAATGACCAAAACCCGCAAAGACCCTGTTTCGACCATCAATTGAAATGACCGCGAAAACAAATAATCTCCTACCAAAACGGATGATTTGTTGTCCCAAAGCAGGTTGGCCGTGGGCCGCCCCCGTCTGCGCGCTGATTCGTCCACAACGTCATCATGCAACAAGGTCGCAGTATGAATAAATTCCACCGTGGCCGTCAGATGAACATGATATGGCCCTGCATAACCACACAAACGCGCCGCTGCCAATGTCAGCATCGGGCGCAGGCGTTTACCCCCCGCCTCAATCAAATGGGCGGTGACTTCGG
>CAWUUC010000322.1:0-8280 GCA_963924905.1 uncultured Paracoccaceae bacterium | reverse complement strand
GAATCGTCGCCCTGCCTATTCGCGCTTATCGCTTGGTGCTGTCGCCTTGGGTCGGGCACGGCTGTCGGTTTCAGCCCACTTGTTCCGCCTATGGGCTAGAGGCACTGGACCGCCATGGTGTGCTCAAAGGCAGTTTTCTGACCGTGCACCGCATTTGTCGTTGCCATCCGTGGGGAGGGTCGGGTTATGATCCTGTGCCGGGGGCCGACCCTGATCACGATGCCCACTTGCGCTAGGATTTGCGATGTCAGACGATTGCCACCCCCTGTTGCAGGGCGCACCAAATACCGATGAATTTCGCCGCCTGCATAAACAAATCCTCAAGGATGTTCGTGCCGCAATCGACACTTATGGGATGATTGAACGCGGCGCGCGCTGGTTGGTTTGCCTGTCGGGGGGCAAGGACAGTTATACATTGCTGGCGATTTTACATGATCTGAAATGGCGTGGTCTGTTGCCTGTGGATTTGTTGGCCTGCAATTTGGATCAAGGCCAACCCAATTTTCCAGCAACTGTTCTGCCAGAATTTTTGTCAAAAATGGGCGTGCCACATCGCATTGAATACCAGGACACCTATTCGATTGTCGTCGACAAAGTGCCACAAGGCCGCACCTATTGTGCCCTATGTTCACGGTTGCGGCGCGGCAATCTATATCGATTGGCCAGCGAGGAAGGGTGTTCAGCAGTGATCCTTGGCCATCACCGCGATGATATTTTAGAAACCTTTTTCATGAACCTTTTTCACGGTGGCCGTTTGGCGACGATGCCTCCGAAATTGGTCAATGAAGAGGGTGATTTATTCTTATTTCGCCCGCTTGCCTTTGTGGCAGAAGCCGATTGTGACAGCTTTGCGCGGGCGATGAATTATCCGATCATTCCTTGCGATTTATGTGGCAGCCAAGAGGGGTTGCAACGTGTGCAGGTCAAGAAAATCTTGGATGACTGGGAGGTCCGCAGCCCAGGTCGGCGTAACATTATGTTTCGAGCGCTGATGAATGTGCGTCCATCGCATTTGGCCGATCCAAATCTATTCGATTTTAACGCGCTGATGACGGGAAAGCTAAAGTTTGACGAAAACCCTTTGCAACTTAACGATGCAAGTTAACGGTTAGATGAAGCCCTTTTTATAGCTTGATCCAAGTTGGGGCCGAATCCGTGGCCCTTGAAAGAGGAAAGCTATGTCAAAACGCCGACAAGTTGCCACCAAGGCCATCTTTTTCGCGATGAGAAATCTGCTGTGCCGACCTGAATGGATGGTTTTTTTGCCCGCGATCACTTTGGCTGCGTTTTGGCTGGGTGGAGAGGCGATTTTGGTACTGACAGCGGTTGGCTTGCCTTTGGCCTTTGCCGCAGCAGGCGCGTTTCAGCTGCGATTCGATCATTCTAGACCTGCGTCTGGATTGTCTTTGCACAATCATATTGTTGACAAGCTGAATGAAATTTTGCGCGAACAGCCCTATACGGGCAAAATGACAGCCTGCCTTGTCGTGCAATTTGACGGTGCAGAACAATTGTTAGATCGACACGGCCGCGCGGCGGAAATGACGGTTTTGATACGGTCTGCAGAACGGATTTGCGCTGTGTTGCGCGATGGCGATGCGGTGGCGCGTCTGGAAGGCGGCGGGTTTGCTGTCGCTTTGTCACCCATGCGCCGTCTTGACACCGAATCTGTCGTGCAACTTGCGGCGCGACTACAGACGGCTGTGGCAACACCGATCGAGATTGATGCAGCGCGCCTCTATGTGACTTGTTCCGTTGGTTTTTGCCTGTCCGATCACGGACAATCTGGCCAAGCCTTGCTCGAGGCCGCGCAAGTCGCCGCAGACGAGGCTAGGCGCAATGGGCCCGGCGCTTTGCGCGCCTTTGCCCCCAATATGGCACGCACACGCGCAGACCATGACGCCTTGCGCGCGGCGTTGGAACTTGCCTTGGATGAGGGCCAAATCCGCCCCCATTATCAACCCCAAGTTTCAACGGATACCGGGGCCATTACTGGGTTTGAGGCGCTGGCACGCTGGTATCACCCGACCAATGGCTTGGTTGGACCTGCCATATTTTTGCCAATGATCGAGTCGGCGGGCCTTAGCGAACGTTTGGGTGAAGTCATGTTGCAAAACGCGCTTGCCGCCTTGGTACAATGGGACAATCTGGAACTTGATATCCCCCATATCGCCGTAAATTTTTCGGCAGACGAGCTGCGCAACCCACGCCTTGCGGACAAGTTAAAATGGGAATTGGATCGGTTCGATCTAAACCCCAATCGTTTGAATATTGAAGTGTTAGAAAATGTGGTGGCTGCCACAGACAATGACACGATTGTGGCCAATATCGCGGCTCTTGCCCGACTGGGGTGTGGCATCGATTTGGATGATTTTGGGACAGGCCATGCTTCGATCACGTCGATCCGCAGATTTGCAATTCGTCGCATCAAAATTGACCGCAGTTTTGTCACCCGCGTTGACGAAGATCGTGGTCAGCAAAAGATGCTCTCTGCGATCTTATCGATGGCCGAACGTCTGGGCCTTGCCACACTTGCCGAAGGGGTTGAAACACCCGCTGAACATGCCATCTTGGCGCAGCTTGGCTGCCAAGACGTCCAAGGGTTCGGCATCGCCAGACCCATGCCTCTTGACGAGACAATGGAATGGATCAGGTCACACCGGACCCAGATCGCGGTTCTTCCAAATATCACGCGGGCACCGCGCAAGGCCACCTAACCCCACAAATGCGGCCCCAACGCACCGCTAAGCGACAGCTTGGTTTTGTCACTGCACCCATTTTTAGTTTACCCAATGTCATCCAAAGCCAGGAATTCGGCGAATATGCGCGGCCTTTGCGCCCATATACTGGAAAACCGCTTGACCTTTCGCGCCCCCTATCGTTGAACCAGCCCTGACTTTGAACAGGATGGTGGTGGTCCAATGGACGATCAGAATAAGAATCTTATACTTGCAACAGTGCTTAGCCTTGTTGTGCTTTTGACGTGGTATATTGCGGGTCCAGCGTTGTTTCCGCAGTGGTTCCCCGAACCCGTGGCACAGCAAACGGCACCTGCACCCAGCGCAGAAGCGCCCGCGGCCCAAGCCGCAGCACCTGTGACAGATACAGAAATAGCGATCCCAGCTGATGCGCCGCGTCTGACGATTGATACCCCGAAATTGTCGGGTTCGATTTCGATGTTGGGTGGGCGTTTCGATGATCTGGCCCTCAAGACCTATCGCGAGACTGTGCAACCCGATTCGCCCAATGTTCAAATGCTGTCGCCGATTGGCGCTGCCACACCCTATTATGCCGTCTTTGGTTGGGCGCCCGGTGCGGGCCTGACGCCCGAGGACGTGCCCAGCGCAAAAACAGAATGGAAGATTGCAGCAGGTGGAACCTTGTCGCCAGATCAGCCCGTGACCTTGCAATGGTCGAACGGCAAAGGTCTGAACTATCTGCGCAAAATCGAAGTCGATGCCGATTTTTTGTTCACAGTCACCGATTCTGTTGAAAACACCGGCGCAGCGGCGGTCAGCCTGTATAATTATGGGATCGTTGCGCGTCATGGCCTGCCCAAGTTGCAAAACATCTATGTCGTCCACGAAGGTCTGGTGCGGCGGACCGATGGCACCTTAGAAGAAATGAAATACAAGGCCGTGGCGGATCTGCCCGTTGTCGACACCGAAGGCGCACAGGCCGAAGTGTTGCAGGCCAATACAGATGGATGGATCGGCTTTACTGACCATTATTGGATGACAACCCTGATACCAGAACAGGGTAAACCCTATACCTCCGTCAGCAAATATGTCGCCAACAGCAATATTTATCAGGCAGAGGTGCGCCAACCCGTGCAAACTGTGGCACCCGGCGCAACCGTGCAATCGACCACGCGCCTGTTTGCAGGGGCCAAGGAATGGGAAACCATCAGCCACTATGAAAACAACCCCAGCCTGACCGCCAAACTGTTTGGCGCAAAGGTGGACCCAGATCAGCCGATCATTGCGGGCTTTATCGATTCGATTGATTGGGGTTGGTTTTATTTCCTGACTAAGCCGATCTTTATTGTGCTGCACACATTACACGGCATTTTGGGCAATATGGGTCTGGCGATCATTGGTCTGACCTTTATCTTGAAACTGCTGGTGCTGCCTTTGGCTTATAAATCCTATGTCTCGATGGCGCGTATGAAGGAATTACAGCCCGAGATGGAGGCCCTGAAAGAACGCGCAGGCGAAGATAAGCAAAAGCTGCAAAAAGAAATGATGCAGCTTTATAAAGACAAAAAAGTGAACCCAGCGGCTGGCTGTCTGCCGATCCTGATCCAGATCCCGATCTTTTTCTCTCTGTATAAGGTGATTTTTGTTACGCTGGAATTGCGTCACGCGCCGTTCTTTGGCTGGCTCAACGATCTATCGGCACCAGACACATCCAGCATATTCAATCTATTCGGCCTGCTGCCATGGGCTAACCCAACGCCCGGATCCATCCTTGCGTTGATCTTTATTGGTGTTCTGCCAATCCTGCTGGGCATCAGTATGTGGTTGCAGCAAAAGCTGAACCCAGCCCCCACAGATCCCATCCAACAGCAGATTTTTGCCTATCTGCCATGGGTGTTCATGTTTATGCTTGGCAGTTTTGCCAGCGGCTTGGTGGTTTATTGGATTACCAACAACACGATCACCTTTGTTCAGCAATATCTGATCATGCGAAGCCATGGGCATAAGCCTGAAATTTTCAGCAATATCATGTCCAGCTTTCGCAAAACCAAGGACGTAAAATAAGACAATGAGCCTGCAATTCATCCCCGCCCCAGAACCCGATTTTGCGGACCGCGAGGCTGGTAGGCTATTGTTCGCAGGCCCCGTTGATTTCGTCAAAGGCGTGGTGGCCATGTCTGGCCTGCCACCGCCTGACCGTCTTGAGGTCTGCTTTGCAGGGCGATCAAACGTTGGGAAGTCCAGCCTGATCAACGCGCTCACTGGGCGCAAAAACCTTGCACGGGCATCTAACACGCCGGGCCGCACCCAAGAAATCAACTATTTCGCCTTGGGCGAGATGAACCGCTTTTTGGTTGATTTACCTGGCTATGGTTACGCAGAGGCGCCATTGGCGGTTGTTGCAAAGTGGCAGGCGTTGCTGAAATCCTATCTGGCGGGGCGTCAAACCCTGCGCCGCGCCTTTGTGCTGATTGACACACGCCATGGGGTCAAACCCGTGGACGAAGAAATCATGCAGTTGCTGGATAGATCTGCAGTGACCTTTCAGGTGGTGATGACCAAGGCCGACAAAGTGTCCAACGCCGAACGTGACGCGAATTTTGAACAGGTCAAAGGCGCTTTGGCCAAACATCCCGCAGCTTATCCCGAAATTATCGTTACAAGTTCGGAAAAAGGCGATGGGATCGAAACTTTGCGCGCAGTCATTGCAACTCTTGTCTAGTCGCTTGGCATAATTTCGCAAACCCGCTACCAATCGCAATATTGGAGGCCAATATGAAACCGCAGACCCATCGCATGACCGACGCAATTCACACCGCTAAGATGCTGTCCGAAGCCCTGCCCTATTTGCAGCGCTTTACAGGTGCGGTCGTGGTTGTCAAATTTGGTGGCAACGCGATGGGCGATGATGCGGCGATGGCAGAATTTGCCCGCGATATCGTCTTGATGCGCCAAGTGGGGGTGAACCCCGTTGTGGTCCACGGCGGTGGGCCGATGATTAACGAAATGCTGGAAAAACTGGGGATCAAATCCGAATTCGTTCGCGGAAAAAGGGTGACCGATAAGGCCACAGTGCAAGTTGTGGAAATGATCCTATCGGGTCTGGTGAACAAGCGAATCGTTCAGGCGATCATGGATGCAGGCGGGCGGGCGGTTGGGATTTCCGGCAAAGACGATGACCTGATGGTTTGTGTCGCGGATGATCCCGAATTGGGCTATGTGGGTCGCCCAGTTGAAATGAATGTCCAGGTGCTGCGCGATCTCTACAATGCGGGGATTATTCCAGTGGTGGCCCCCGTAGCCACAGGTATGGCCGATAATGAAACCTTTAACGTCAATGGCGACACTGCGGCGGGTGCGATTGCGGGGGCCCTGCAAGCTGATCGTTTGTTGCTTTTGACCGATGTTTCCGGCGTTAAGAATGCCGCGGGCGAAGTGATGACGCAAATCACCCCCGACGAAATTCGTCAGATGATCAAGGATGGCGTTATTGCGGGCGGCATGATCCCCAAAACCGAAACCGCTCTTGCTGCGGTTGAGGCAGGTACCCGCGCCGTCACCATATTAGATGGACGTATTCCCAATGCCTGTTTGATGGAATTGTTCACCGATCACGGCGCAGGCAGCCAAATCAGGACTACAACGCCACGCGTGCAACCCCGCGTCAAACGCTAAGTGCTGGCACATATCGAACAGATCGCCGCCATGCATCATTTGGCGGTTTTGGGCGGCTTTCATGCCGACGATGATCCCAGCCTGCCCAAGGGGACAAAAACATTGCTGCTATTAGGTCCAGCAGAGCCTGGATATTGGGTCCATATCCACGCACAGCCCGAATGGGACGGCCTGCCAAATCCGATCGATCGCTGGTCGCGCCGTGTGATTGGGCAGATGGCCTGTGATCTGACCCGCCAAAACACAAAAACAAAGGCGCTGTTTCCCTTTGGTGGAGCGCCCTATCATCCGTTTTACACTTGGGCGCTGAAGACAGGGCGGGTTTGGGAAAGCCCCATAAAATTATTGGTGCAGGCAGAACAGGGATTGATGGTCAGCTTTCGCGGCGCATTGGCGTTGCAGGCGCGTCTGACGCTGCCTGACCCCATCGCGCGCCCATGTGATGCCTGCACCGCGCCTTGTGCCACAGCCTGCCCCGTGGGGGCGCTGACGGGTGCAGGTTATGATGTGCCTGCCTGTCATGATTATTTGGATCAGGGGGCTGATTGCATGAATTTGGGATGCGCCTCTCGTCGTGCTTGCCCGTTGTCCCTTGCCTATGCAAGACTGCCAGAACATAGCGCCTATCATATGGCGCAGTTTCATAGGGGGCATTGAATGAAACGCTTGATCCTGACGCGTCACGCAAAATCGGCATGGGATGATCCTGCAATGGCCGATCATGACCGCCCATTGAACGAGCGCGGCAAGGCAGCAGCGGCAGATCTGGGGCAGTGGTTGGCTTCTCGCGGGTATGTGCCAGACGAAGTGTATTGCTCGGACGCAGTACGCACCCGCAAAACATGGAGTGGGGTGGCCCCTGCACTGCCTGGAACCCCAATTTTAGAATTGAAGCCTGCGCTTTATCATGCAGGCGCAGATGTGATGTTGGCAGTCTTAAAACATGCCAGGGCCGATACGGTGATGATGATCGGCCATAACCCAGGTATTTCAGAATTTGCAGCGCGACTGGTGGCCCATGCGCCGATCAACCCTGAATTTGCGCGTTATCCCACAGGGGCAACATTGGTCGTAGACTTCATCGCCGACACATGGGCAGATGTCGTCTATGGTGCAGGGGCCACCGTAGATTTTGTGATCCCGCGCGAAATTGAACCCTAAATTAAAAAAGGCGCCCCGCAGGGCGCCTTTTTTAATGTCCCAAAATCTGGCTTAAGAACAGTTTGGTTCGATCAGATTGTGGATTGTTAAAGAACTCTTTCGGCTCATTCTGTTCAACGATCTGGCCCTGATCCATAAAGATCACGCGATTGGCCACCGCTTGGGCAAAGCCCATCTCGTGCGTGACACAGAGCATTGTCATGCCCTCTTCGGCCAATTCGATCATAGTATCTAAGACCTCTTTGATCATTTCGGGGTCCAGCGCAGATGTCGGCTCGTCAAACAACATAATGCGGGGTTTCATGCACAAAGACCGCGCAATCGCGACGCGCTGTTGCTGACCGCCTGATAACTGACCCGGATATTTGCGGGCCTGCTCCGGAATTTTCACCTTTTCCAGAAAATACATCGCCGTTTCCTCGGCCTCGCGCTTGGGTGTTTTGCGAACCCAAATTGGGGCCAAGGTCAGATTTTCCAGAATCGTCAGATGCGGGAAAAGGTTAAAGTGTTGGAACACCATCCCCACTTCTGATCGGACTTTGTCGATGTTTTTCAAATCCGACGTTAGTTCTGTTCCATCGACGATGATCTGGCCTTGCTGATGTTCCTCAAGTCGGTTGATGCAGCGGATCAGCGTTGATTTGCCCGAACCCGATGGCCCACAGATTACGATACGTTCGCCGCGGTTAACCGTCATGTTGATATCGCGCAGCACGTGAAAGGTGCCATACCATTTGTTCATGGC
>CAWUUC010000321.1:0-4928 GCA_963924905.1 uncultured Paracoccaceae bacterium | reverse complement strand
GGATTTGGCGGGCCGCAAGGCATGATCGGAATTGAGCGCGTCATGGATCACATCGCACAAAGTTTGGGGCGAGATCCTTTGGACGTGCGGCGGGTGAATTTTTATGGGGCGGGTGCCTCCGGCGAAGGTATTTCCGCCAGTATGAAAGAGACGACGCCCTTTCATATGCCTGTCGAAGATTTTATTGGCGATGTTTTGGTGGCGCGTTTGGCAGATAGCAGTGATTATGCCGCGCGCCGCGCTGAGATTGCCAAATGGAATGAAAAAAGTCCCATCTTAAAGCGCGGCATTGCGCTGACACCCGTGAAATTTGGTATTTCCTTTACGCTGACTTGGCTTAATCAAGCGGGGGCTTTGGTACATGTCTATCAAGACGGGTCTGTGCATTTAAACCACGGCGGCACCGAGATGGGGCAAGGGCTGAATCAAAAAGTGGCGCAAGTGGCGGCGGGGGTGTTTGGACTGGATTTGGCGGCCATTAAAATTACGGCGACCGATACAGGAAAGGTTCCAAACACCTCGGCCACAGCGGCAAGTTCGGGGTCTGATTTGAATGGGATGGCGGCGAAAGCGGCCTGTGAGACCATTCGTGGACGCATGGCAGATTTTCTGGCCGATAAATTTGGTGTCGCGCCCGAAAGTGTGCGGTTCGCCGCTGGGCAAGTTTCTGTCGCAGGTGAGGTCTTTGGATTTTCGCAAGTTGCGGCTTGGGCCTATCAGGCGCGGATCAGCCTGTCATCCACGGGTTATTACGCTACACCAAAGATCACATGGGATCGCGTCAAAGGGCGTGGGCGGCCGTTTTTGTATTTCAGCTATGGTGCGGCGGTGACCGAGGTGGTGATTGACACACTGACCGGTGAAAACCGCATTTTGCGTGCAGATCTGTTGCATGATACCGGCCAGTCCTTGAATGCAGATTTGGATATTGGCCAGATTGAGGGCGCATATGTTCAAGGGGCGGGTTGGCTAACCACAGAGGAACTGATTTGGGATGCCAAAGGCGCTTTGAAAACCCATGCGCCCAGCACCTATAAAATTCCTGCCTGTGGAGATAGGCCCAAAGTTTTCAATGTCGAATTGTGGAACAAGCCCAACCAAGAAGATACGATTGGCAAATCCAAAGCTGTCGGTGAGCCTCCCTTTATGTTGGGGATTTCAGCATTTTTTGCGATATCAGATGCCATCGCAGCCTGTGGGGGCCGATACCCGAACCTGAATGCACCTGCGACCCCTGAACGGATTTTAGCCGCTGTAAGAGCGCAACATGACATCTAACGGTCCCGTCGCTCGTGTTGTGATCACACAAGTTTTTGGATCTGCCCCGCGCGAGGTGGGGGCGTCGATGCTGGTCTGGGCCGAGGGTCAATCAGGCACGATTGGCGGCGGGGCATTGGAATTTCAAGCCTGCGCCGAGGCACGGGCCTTGCTTGCCAATGGCGGCGGGCCGCAGATCGCACGAATATCTTTGGGGCCAAATCTTGGTCAATGTTGCGGGGGATCGGTGGGATTGCTGACCGAAGTGTTTGACGCCCCACCAATAGGCATATTGGCACGGCCTTTGGATGGGGCGACAGAGATGCCCTTGGGCGTGGCGCGATTATTGGCCAATGCACGAGGTCGCGGCGTGGGGATGCCCCCCCAGATCATTCAAGGATGGTTTGTCGAGCAGATCACTTCACCAAAACGACAAATTTGGATTTGGGGCGCGGGTCATGTGGGGCGCGCCCTTGTGGACGTTTTGGCGCCCTTGCCTGATGTCGAAATCACTTGGGTGGATGTTGCATCCGAACGTTTCCCAAATGATATCCGCGATGGGGTGCGGGTTTTGCCGGCGGCTGATCCTGTAACGGCAATTGGTCTTGCGCCATCTGACGGCGAACATCTGATTCTGACGTTTTCGCACAGCCTTGATCTGGCGCTGTGTGATGGGCTTTTGCGCCGCGGATTTGCGCGATGTGGTCTCATTGGATCCGCGACAAAATGGGCGCGATTTCGGACGCGTTTGGCGGGACTAGGTCATCTGCCTGCTCAGATTTTGCGCATTGACTGTCCAATTGGGGATCCAAGTCTGGGAAAGCATCCCCAAGCCATTGCCATTGGCGTTGCAGCCGCCATGATGCGGCCCAATATTTCGATGAGGAGTGCGATGGATGTTGGATGAGCGCCAAATGCTGCTGACCGTCACGGGGATTACAAAAACCTATCCCGGCGTTGTCGCTAATGACGATGTCAGCTTTGCCATTCGGGCCGGTGAAATCCATGCGCTTTTGGGGGAAAATGGCGCGGGCAAGTCAACCTTGGTGAAGATGATTTATGGTTTAGTGCGCCCAGATGCGGGGCATATGACTTGGAACGGTGCGGCCTTTGCCCCACAGGCCCCGCGCGCGGCGCGCTTGGCGGGCGTAGGCATGGTCTTTCAACATTTTTCATTATTTGAGGCACTGAATGTGGCGGAAAATGTGGCGTTGGGTATGGAAAACCCACCCACAATGGGGGCGCTTGCCGCGCGAATCCGCGAGGTGTCCACGGCCTATGGTCTGCCTTTGGACCCCGATCGGATGGTCGGAGATTTATCGGCGGGCGAGCGTCAAAGGGTTGAAATTATCCGCTGTCTTTTGCAGGATCCTAAGCTGCTGATCATGGATGAGCCAACATCAGTTTTGACCCCGCAAGAGGTTGAAATTCTGTTTAAGACTTTGCGGCAATTGGCGTCTGAAGGCACCGCAATCTTGTATATTAGCCATAAACTCGAAGAAATTCGCAGTCTTTGTGATAACGCCACGATTTTGCGGCGTGGCAAAGTCGTGGCGAGTTGCACGCCCGCGCAAACTTCGGCCCGCGATATGGCCGAATTGATGGTGGGGTCGGTTCTGGCCACCCCTGCGCGGCGCGGCGCGCAAGATTGGGGCGACAGTTTGCCGGCGCTGGACGTGATTGGTTTGAATGCAGTCTCGCCGATCCCATTTGGCACTGCGCTCAAAGACGTTCATTTCACCGTCAAGCGGGGCGAGATTTTAGGAATCGCGGGCGTGGCGGGAAATGGTCAAGACGAATTGTTGTTGGCCCTGTCGGGCGAGATCAAATCTGCCCCCCAAATGATTTGCGCCAAAGGAGTGCAAATCGGGGATCAAGGCCCAAATGCGCGGCGCGCCATCGGGTTTGTCATCGCCCCCGAGGATCGTTTAGGCCACGCCGCTGCCCCGGATATGACACTGGTAGAAAATGCGTTTTTGACGGGTGGCGTGCGAAAAGGGTTGGTCAAGCGCGGATTTATCGACTGGCAAGGGGCGGCAACTTTTGCACAAGAGATCATCCAAGAATATGATGTGAGAACACCAGGTTCGCATGTGGCTGCGCGGGCGCTGTCAGGGGGAAATTTGCAAAAATTCGTCATTGGGCGCGAATTGAGCCAAGCACCCGAGGTGATCGTGATCAATCAGCCGACATGGGGCGTGGATGCGGCGGCCGCAGCCTCTATTCGACAGGCGATTTTGGACCGTGCGGCAACAGGGGCGGCCGTGGTGGTCATCAGCCAAGATTTGGATGAGTTGATGGAGATATCAACTGATTTTGCAGTGCTAAATGAAGGCAGGCTGAGCGTGCCGCGCCCTGCTGCGGGCCTGAGTATGGATGAGATTGGATTGATGATGGGGGGTGCGCATGGGTAATCAGATTTTTGCGGGGCACCGACGCAAGAAAGGGGGCGCTGCCCCCCTAACCCCCCGAGGTATTTGCGCCAATGTGAAAGGGGTACGCGATGTTGCGGCTTGAAAAGCGGGCGGCGGCATCGCAGTTTTGGATTTGGGCAACGCCTGTTGTGGCTGTCATTGCCACGATGGTCTTTGGCGGGTTGATGTTTGCCTTACTGGGCAAGAACCCCTTTGTGGTGATTCGGACAATTTTTTGGGACCCCTTGTTTGGTGAATTTGCTTGGTATTTGCGGGGTCAATTAATGGTCAAAGCTGGGCCATTGATTTTGATCGCAATTGGCCTGTCTTTGGGGTTTCGAGCGGGAATTTGGAATATTGGCGCAGAAGGCCAATATATCATGGGCGCGATTTGCGGCGCGGCCGTTGGTCTTGCCGTTTATCCGACAGAAAACCGTCTCATTTTCCCAGCAATGGTTATTGTGGGCGCGTTAGGCGGTTGGGCATGGGCGATGATTCCCGCAATTTTGCGAACACGATTTAACACCAATGAGATTTTGGTTAGCCTTATGCTGGTCTATGTTGCTCAGACCATTTTGGCCAAGGCGGCGACCGGATTCTTACGCAATCCAGATGGAATGGGGTTTCCAGGCAGTCGCAACTTTGGCACTTATCCCGCCGCATCAAACCCTGAATTGATCGCTGGCACGGGATTGCATTGGGGGGGGATCATGGCCATTTTCGTCGCGATTGCCGCCTATATTTTGCTGCAGCGTCATGTCCTTGGCTTTCAAATAAAATTGGCCGGCCAAGCGCCGCGCGCCGCGCGTTTTCACGGGATTATTCCCGAGCGCATGATCGTCATTTGTTTGGGACTGTCTGGTGGTCTTGCGGGACTTGCGGGCTTGTTTGAGGTGACGGGCCCCTCGGGACAGATCAGCATTGATTTCAATGTCGGTTATGGGTTTACCGCGATTATTGTGGCCTTTTTGGGTCGTTTGAACCCATTGGGAATTGTACTTGCAGGGTTCATTATGGCGCTGACCTATATTGGCGGTGAAATGGCAGCGACCAATTTGGGTCTGCCTTCGGCAGCGATCCAAGCCTTTCAGGGGATGATGTTGTTTTTCTTGTTGGGGCTTGATGTTTTGACAAATTATCGGTTGCGGTTTGGGGGGGGCAAATGATGGATTTTGGATCAATTAATCCAGAGGTTCTCATTGCCTCTTTGATGGTGGCATCGGTGCCAATCTTATTGGCCGCTTTGGGGGAATTGGT
>CAWUUC010000320.1:0-7537 GCA_963924905.1 uncultured Paracoccaceae bacterium | reverse complement strand
GTCGCGCACGATCAGATTGCTGCCAACCCCCATCGGAAAAACGGCCACATCTTTGGGCAACACCGTAAGAAAAGCGGTCAGGTCATCAAGGTCAGCGGGCTGAAACAAAACATCCGCAGGTCCACCCACACGCAGCCATGTCAAATCAGCCAAAGGCCGATCCAGCGTCAAACTGCCCCTTACGGAAGGCAGGTGGGGGGGTAAGGTGGTGCTCATAGCGCGGTGATAGATAATTCAAAAAGCCTCGGCAAGGTATGTCAGCAATTTGCCCCAAGATCGGCAGGCTTTGGCTGTTCCACTAGCCCATCGCAGAAAGTCCCCTTTTACCACATTCGGGCTTTTGCAAGTAGGGTGCGTGATATCACGCACCTTACCCCCCCTCATTTACGCATGGATTTTGCCATCCAGCGCCATGCGTAAATCAGGGGCCAACGTAACAGGGATGCGGCGCAAACCAAAAAGAGGACCGTCGCTCCCCAACCCTGCACAATCCACAGCCAGATGGCCAAGGGCAGGCCCAAGGCTATCAAGAGATAAGCGCGGCGCCAATGGTTATCCTTGCTGGGCAAGGCGCCCAAGATATTGGCCACAATCAGCCAAATCAGCGCCAAGACCAAGGGAATCATCGTCTCATTCATTTCGCCATTTTTGCGGGCAGCGCATTGGCCCAAGCCGAAATAGAACCCGCCCCCAAACAAACCAGCATATCGCCCGGTTTGCATTTTTCGCTGAGCAGGCGCGGCAAATCAGCCTCTTCCAACAAAGCCGATGCATCACGGTGGCCGTGGGCGATCAGACCTGCGACCAGATCATCGCGGGATGCGCCCACGATCGGGTCTTCGCCTGCGGCGTAAATATCAGAAATCGCCACACTGTCAGCATCGTTAAAACAAGTGCAGAATTCCTCAAACAAATTTGCCAAACGCGAATAGCGGTGGGGTTGGTGCACTGCAATCACACGGCCTGTCGTGGCTTGGCGCGCGGCGCGCAAAACGGCCGCAATCTCTACAGGATGATGGCCGTAATCATCAATGATCGTAACACCGCCGACCTCGGCCACGCGGGTAAAGCGGCGATTGACACCTGCAAACCCTGCCAAGGCGCTGCGGATTTCATCGCGTTTCATCCCAAGATGTCGCACGACCGCCACGGCCGCCAAAGCGTTTGAAACATTGTGATCCCCCGGCATCGGCAAGGTACAGCCCTTAATCTCTGTGCCTTCGGACTGCAGCATGATATCGAAATGGGCCACGCCCGCCAAATAGGTTAAATTGACGGCCCGCACATCCGCTTGGGCGTTGAACCCAAAGGTTACCACACGGCGATCGGTGATGCGTCCCACCAATGCCTGAACCTCGGGATGGTCAGTGCAGCAGACAGCCAAACCATAAAACGGGATGTTTGAGACAAAATCCAAAAAGCCCTTTCTCAGCGCATCAAAACTGCCCCAATGTTCCATATGTTCGGGATCGATATTGGTCACAATCGCAATCGTTGCGGGCAGACGGTTGAAAGAGCCGTCGGACTCGTCGGCCTCTACCACCATCCATTCACCTTCACCCGCCCGCGCATTGGACCCATAGGCATGGATCACACCACCATTGATTACGGTCGGATCAAAGCCACCTTTATCCATCAATGTTGCGACCATCGTCGTCGTTGTCGTTTTGCCATGTGTTCCAGCCACAGCGATATTGCTGCGCATCCGCATCAATTCAGCCAGCATTTCGGCACGCCGCACCACGGGCAATTTGCGGCGGCGCGCCTCGGCCAGTTCGGGATTATCGGATTTGATTGCCGATGAAATCACCACGACCGCTGCAGCGCCGATGTTTTCGGGCTTTTGCCCCTCAAAAAATGTCGCGCCAAGTGAGATCAGGCGATCCGTAATTTTCGACGCCCGCGCATCTGAGCCTTGGACCGAATAGCCAAGTGTGATCAAGACCTCGGCGATGCCAGACATACCGATGCCACCCATGCCGATAAAGTGAATAGGGCCAAGTTCAAGGGGAAGTTTGGTGGCGTTCATACTGGGCTTTCTGGGCTAGACTTTTTCGGTCAATTTAACGGCAAGGTCTGCCAAATCTTTGGCAGCATGGATACGGGCATATTTATGGGCAGCCTTCGCCATATTTTGCGCCCTTTGAGGAGTGCTTAGAATGCGGCTGATTTCCGCCGCAAGGGTCAGGGGGGTTAAGGTGGCCTCATCAATCATTACACCGCCGCCCGCCGCAATCAATCCGCGTGCATTGGCGGTTTGATGATCGCCAAGGGCCGCGGCAAATGGGATCAAAATACTGGGGCGCCCAATCACGCATAGATCTGCGATACTCGAGGCACCTGCCCGCGAAATCACCAATTGCGCTGCGCGAAAGCGTTGGGGAATATCGGTAAAAAAGGGGGCAATCTCAGCCTTTATATCGCCATAGGCTGTGGTGACGCGTTCGATATCTTCGGGACGCGCTTGGTGAGAAATGCGGATATCATTCAGAATATCGTCGGGCAACATCGCGATTGCGGCGGGAACGACATCGGACAAAATGCGCGCAGCTTGGCTGCCACCAATGACAACAACAGATATGGGCCCGTCTTTCGCAGAAATATAAGTCGCGCCCGCACAATCCAAAACGGCCGCGCGCACGGGATTTCCTATGTTATGCCCCACAACGCCTTGGGGTAAATCTGTGGGCCAAGTGCCACAAGCCACGGCATCCACGCGCGGGGCAAAGACGCGATTAACGCGCCCTAAGACACCGTTTTGTTCGTGGATCATCCGCGGTATGCGTAAAATCCATGCAGCTGAAAGTGCAGGGATCGATGGATATCCGCCAAAGCCGATGACCAGCGCAGGCCGCTGACGCAACATTGCCACTGTGGCCGCCGCGATGCCTACAAAAATGCGAAAAGGTGCAGCCAGTTTTGCCACAATCCCACCCCGCGCAAATGTAGCCGAAGAGACTTCGGTGATCTGCACAGCATTCGGAAAACCACCCGCATAGCGTGCACCGCGCGCATCAGTTGACAGACGCACCTGCCAACCACGCGACAGCATTTCTTCGGCCAGCGCTTGGGCGGGAAACATATGCCCGCCGGTGCCACCGGCCGCAATAATCATCAGTGGCATCAACGCCCCCGTTTGAAGATATCTGAAATCTGTCCTTGGGGCCTCGTGCGGGTTAATGCAAGCAACATTCCCGCTGTGATTGCGGCTGCGATGATTGACGAGCCACCATAAGAAACAAAGGGCAAAGTCATACCTTTGGCAGGCAACAGTCGCACTGCAACGCCCATATTGATCATTGCTTGCACCCCCAAAATGGCGGCAAGGCCTGTCCCCGCAAACCGGATGAAAGGATCACGTTCCCCCATCAATCGCCACAACGATCGAATGACGATTGTCCCGTAAAGTCCGATGATGAACAAAACCAAGATCAAGCCATATTCTTCGGCGGCTACGGCAATGATGAAATCTGTGTGGGCGTCTGGCAGGATCCATTTCACTTGGCCCTCGCCAATCCCAACGCCGAAAATACCGCCCTCTTGGATGGCATTTGCAGCATAACCGATTTGACTGCGCGGGTCGATTTCCGATGACAGATAGCCATCGATGCGGCGCGCAAAATGTTCAGAACTGTGGTAAGCTGTATATCCTCCTACGATCACCAGCCCAACAATGCCGATAATCAGAGTCATGCGCGCGCCAGCGACAAAATAAATGACGCCCCAGCCAAACAAAACCAGCATGGCCTGACCGAAATCAGGCTGAAACGCTAAGAACATGGCCACAAAAACCGTTAGCAAAAAGGAAATCAGCTTGCCCGGCGGCCCATTCAAATCAAACGAGGCCGCGATCAGCCAGCCTGTCACAATCATCAGACCGGGCTTTAGAAACTCGGACGGCTGCACGGTGATGAAGCCAAGGTTGATCCAGCGGGTCGCCCCTTTCCCCAAATCATCCCCAATCACAGGCAATGTCACCAAGGCCGCCAACGCACAGACAAAACCCAAAACGCCAAGACGGCGGATCTGATCTGGATTGGCCATAGACAACAATAGCATGACGACCATCGCCACGCCACCAAAGACGGCCTGACGATTGACATAGGTAAACGGATCAAGACCATTACGCTCTGCCAATGGCACCGATGCCGCGAGTCCCAGCAACAACCCAACACCAAACAAGACGAATACAGCCGTCAGCGACCATTTATCCAATGTCCGCCACCACCGAGGCAGCACGGGTTCCGAAACCCGCGCTGGCATCGAGCCATAAACCATCTCCGTCATAGGAACCGCCTGTATGAAGCCCTGCCATAAACGCCGGATTTTTTCCGATCTAAAGTGATTCTAGACCAAATGATTCGCACTGGCTAGAGGGATTTAGGCGCTGATTCGAAAAATGATTCGTTTTTTATCGAATCACTATTTTTTCTGACCCTGCCCAACCATTTTCACCACCAAACCGCGCGGGATCAAAGGGATAATCCAATTCAGCATAAACCTTAAAGGCCCATCGCTGATCAACACAGGCTTGCCGGCCATCATCGCGTCATACCCCATGCGGGCAACATCGCCAGCCTTTGCGGCCTTTTGCTTGGCAAGGCCCGTGCCCTCTAGATTTGCAACGGCCACGAACTCTGTTGCGACCAAACCTGGGGCCAAAACGGTGCAGGTTACGCCTTGGGGGCGCAATTCATGATCGATCGCCTGACTGAACGAATTCACAAAAGCCTTGGTCGCAAAATAGACCGCCTGATAGGGGCCAGGAATAAAGCCTGCCGTAGACCCCACGTTCAAAATTTTACCACCACCTTGGGCCACCATATCGCGACCAAAGGCATGGGTCAGTGTCACCAATGCCGTGATGTTCAGGTCAATCATCGCCTGCTCATCCTTAAAATCGCGGCGCAAGTGCTCGCCTTGCCCGCCAAAACCTGCATTATTGATTAAAATGTCAACGCGGTGACCTGCCGATGTGACCGTCTGATACAGGCTCATCGCGCCTTCCACCCCGCCCACATCCTGCACGATCACATGGGCAGTGATTTTATGGGCGGCTTCAAGTTCTAACTTCAGCGCGGTCAAGGCGTCGCCGCGCCGCGCCACAAGGATAAGATCACCCCCACGGGCGGCATGAACGCGGGCCAATTCGCGGCCAATGCCAGAAGAGGCACCTGTAATAAGGGCAATATTGGGCATAGTTCGTCCTTTCAAATGAATGTCAACAAGTGTTGACATTCATATAAGAGCCCAAATCGCACCTGTCAACGATTGTTGACAAAAATTCATCGCAGGACAATAAACCCATATGGATCCTGATTTGACCACCAAAGAACGACTGCAACGCGCTGCCAAAGCGGCCTTTTGGGCGCGCGGCTATTCCAATGTGGGGCTGCGCGAAATTGCCCGCGCTGCAGGCGCGGATGTCGCGCTGATAAAACGCTATTTTGGGGATAAACTGGGATTGTTTTCCGCGACCTTGGATCGCGCCTTTGACACCAGCGCCCTGCCCCAAACCAATGGCGCTGATTTGGTTGAGGCCGTTGTTCATCTGTTCTCGATCGCGTCACGCGATCCAAATGATCCCTCTATCATCCGGCTGATCTTAATGAATGCACATGACGCCGAAGTGGGCGCCTTGGTGCGCGCGGCCCATGGTCAGCAGATGCAATCCTATCTCGAACGGGTGATTGGCGACCCAACCCGTGCAGCGCTGTTTATGTCGGTGATTTTGGGGGCAAGTGTGGCGGAAAAATCGCTGCGATTGCAAGCGACGGCGCCGTTAGGCAGTTCTGGATATGCCGCTGAATTGCGGTATATGCTGCAAGCTGCCTTGGCCTATAAAGTGACGTGATGACCGCGAAATTAACCCCCCTTGCACAGTCCTTGCCCACCACGGTTCCCTTTGTCGGACCCGAAACGACCGAGCGGCGTTTGGGGCGCAAATTTGCCGTACGGTTGGGGGCCAATGAGCAACGATTTGGGGCCTCTCCCTTTGCGATCGCGGCAATGGCTGGGCAAGACGCTTGGATGTATGGAGATCCCGAAAATTACGACTTGAAACTCGCCTTGGCGCAAAAACACGGGTGCCACACAGAAAATATCGTGGTCGGCGAAGGGGTGGACGGTCTATTGGGCCTATTGGTGCGATTGACGGTGGGCGCGGGCGATCGTGTCGTCACCTCATTGGGCAGTTATCCAACATTCAACTTTCATGTCACGGGATTTGGTGGACAGATCACCGCCATTCCCTATCGCGGCGATCACTCCGACCCAGAGGCGCTGATTGCCGCGGCAATGGGCGCAAAACTGGTCTATATCGCCAACCCCGACAATCCGATGGGCAGTCACCACGCGGCGGATGTGATTTTGGGGATGCTAGATGCCCTGCCCCAAGGCAGTCTGCTGGTTCTAGATGAAGCCTATATCGATTTCGCCCCAAAAGCCCCGCAGATCGCAGCCGATGACCCACGTGTGATCCGCCTGCGCAGCTTTTCGAAGTCATACGGGCTGGCGGGTTTGCGTCTGGGTTACGCAATTTGCGCGCGCCCCTTGGCGCAAGCCTTTGACCGTGTCCGCAACCATTTTGGCGTGGGGCGGGTGGTGCAAGCGGCAGGTTTGGCCGCGCTGTCAGATCAGGCGCATTTGGATTTTGTTCTGGCCGGAACTGTGACGGCACGCGCAAAACTTGCGGAAATTGCGACAGGGCTTGGGTTTGTGGCGCTGCCCTCGGCAACAAATTTTACTTGCATAGATTTGGGTCAAAACGGCGATTATGCGCGTCAGGTTTTGGCGGAATTGACCGATCTTGGGGTCTTTGTGCGAATGCCAAATGTTGCCCCCTTGGACAGATGCCTGCGCGTCAGCCATGGCACGTCCGATGATTTGGATATTTTCGCCAAAGCCTTGGCGCAGGCGATTTCCATGGATCGCTAACTATTGTGCGGACAATTGCCGTTTCTTTGTGGGCTTGGGAAAGACTGGAACAGGCGCATCAAAATCCGCATCAAAGGGCATTTCCTCGTTGATCGGTTCTTTGCTTGGGGTATGGGCAAGCAAAACGCGGCGGAACACCAACATATTTTGATAGCTGGTTTTTGTGCCTGTCAAACCCGCGCGTTCATCCATCGGTAAAGTGTCTGCGCGCAGATATTCCCAACCCTCGCGTCCCATTTCATTCATTAAATCTGTCAGGCTGACCGCAAAGCGGGCCTCGCTTGTTTTGGCATTTGATTTGCGCACCCCGCGACGTGGGGCGGGCACAACCCGATATTCGTAATGTAAACTGAGCATAATGACCTCAACATCAAGAAACTATAGATTGATTCGCAGGAAAATTTGCTAAACTTATGCGGATGACGCCCGCGTGCGTTATTTGCAGGTATTACGCGCCCATTCCAGCACAAAACCTAGTCTTTGGGCAAATTGGGCAGTTGTGGGGCGTCCAAACCATCAAACGGGTCACGCCAAGCGGCAAGTTGCATCAGCCGATCATTCCAAGCCACAACATTCGGATAATCACTTAAAGGCAGCCCAG
>CAWUUC010000319.1:0-3087 GCA_963924905.1 uncultured Paracoccaceae bacterium | reverse complement strand
CCTATATAGAGGCTGCATATGTATAATGATTTGAACACAACCGACGCGCCAACGCAGCGCATTTTGATTATTGCGGAAACCATTGCACGCTATGGCCCTATGACCTTGGCGCAACTGACTGAACGGCTGCAATTTAGTCGTGGCGCGATCTGGCGGGCTGTGAACACAATGCGCAATCAGGGTTGGGTGCGGATGCGGATGGGCGATAACGCCTATGAAATGCGCAGTGGTTTTGCCAAGATGTTTTCCCAATGCCATCATGCCTTGGTTGAAATTGACGCGATTGAACCCTTGATGGCTGAGGTGGCAAAAGCAGGCCCGGTCTATGTGGATTTGTGCAGTTTTAGCCAATTGGGCCAATGCAAAATTATAGAGACCACGCGGAAACAGGTGCCGACGGCGTCTTTGTCCCTATGTGATGATGATCTGGCCGTGGCAGCCCAATTGCAGATGGCCCCCAAGGATCTGGTTACCCATTTGCGCGCCTATATCGCTGTTGCCAATGATGAAGAGCGCCGTGTGATCACATCAGGTGAGCATGGCCGCAATTTGGCGCGCCTGCGGGACACACCCATCGTTTGGGTGGATGATCAAACTTCTGTTGCTTTTCCAGTTCAAGGTCAAATTGGCTTTGCGCTGCGTGCCGAACTTTGGCGCACAACTCATGCCGAAGTTGATGCTTTTGTCGCTTTTATGACGGGGTTGATCGGCCGTCATCGCAGCGATGTCTTGGTCAGCACCCGCCGCTAGAGGCGCGGCAGCGTTTGATTGGGCAAACTGCATAAAATGATTCGCAATATCAACAGCCTTGGGATGTCACGACCTGCGTATTTTCGCGCCATCTTGCCCATTGTGCCGTCGATTGTGGGGGGAATTAGAAACAATTCTTTTCAAAAATGAAGGTAACTTTATGGCAGGTAAATTAACCAAAAGTATATTTTTGAATATCCAAAATGTTGAAAATATGAGAATTAATCTGCGTTAACATATCCATAATGACAGGTGACACGCTTGGGATGTATTTTTGCCACCTTCCTGCCCCAGTTGCGGACGTTTTCTGTCTCACTCAGCGAAATAGCGTTGCAGACCAACCAAAACCTTTGAGTCAGAAGAAACAATAGCCTTATTCCGTCTTTTCAAAAGGCGGCCATTATTTGTGAGAAAGTTTAAAGTATGTTGATTTGTGACATCGTCCGCGCGCCTGACTTGGCACTTATTTGGCCCAAAACCCACGATGGCCAGATCACTACGCGACCTCTGTTCACCGAACAAAGCGATCAACTGATGTGCGCTGACGACGCGGAGGCAGGGTCGCTTTCACAACTTCAACCTTTATTTTTAACGATGCACTTAGGCAAAGATGCGAGAACGAGGGATCGAGACAATGATTTTCGCCCTGATATCGAAACCTCACCGCCGCCGCCTCCACAAAACGACCCAACTCAATTTTCAAACATCGCATTTTTCACTGTCCGTAATTCAGATCACCTAGGAGCAAAATCATGACCATCAACGGCACTTCAGGGAATGACTTTCTTCTTGGCACTTCGGGCAATGACTCGATCTTTGGGCTTGATGGCAATGACGATCTGCGCGGCCAATCTGGCAATGACACGATCGCGGCGGGCAATGGCAATGATTACGTCGAGGGTAACCATGGCGATGACCTGCTTTATGGCGAAGCTGGCGATGATAACGTGCGCGGCAATGAGGGGAACGATATCCTCTATCTTGGCACTGGTAACGATTATGGCTCTGGCGGCGCTGGCCACGACACGACTTATGGCGAACAGGGCAACGACCTGATCGAGTCTGGTCTGGGCAATGACTTGGCCTATGGCGGCAGCGGCAACGATATCATTTCAGACGATCCCCTTGGGCCCTTTGCCGCTGGCGGCGGGAATGACCGCTTTTACGGCGGTTTGGGCGATGATACGATCTATGGCGGCACAGGGAACGACACGCTTTTTGGCGACGATGGTGACGGCGCAGGCAGCCGAACCTTTTACTATTCTAACAATTTTGACGGATCGGACCCGCTGCTGGGGGCAACCCAGCAATTGTTCGGTGGCGCGCCCGGCGTCACAAATGTGAACAACAGCCCAGATCCAGATCACGAAAAAGAATTCGTTTTTGTCCAGGGTTTTAGCACCGCACAAGAGGCGAGTTTGGCCATCAGCCCGAACTTGGTTGGGGCTGAACGCGTCACCAGCTTTACGATGAATTTTACGTTGGATATGGCCTCTCAGGCTGGCAACGACACTGTGGACGGCATTTCGATCAACTTTGGCGATATGTCGACCCTGCCGGGCAACAGGGAATATGAAAATGGCGTCAGCGAAGGTCTTGCCATTCGCCTTGACCCTTTGTCGAACGTCACTGAAATCCGTTGGAACAATACGGTTATTGCATCGGCCCAGTCCTTTAATTTGGAATCGCGCGGCGAAGGGACCATGCAGGTCTCTGTCAGTGCTAATGGGGTCGTTCATGTCACCTATGCGGGCGATTCTAACCCGTTTTTGGTGGCAACCATCCCATCAGGTCAATGGAGCACTGTTGACCAATCTGGCTGGAACTTTGGTTTGGCCGCGCGCACGGGGGACAATGCAGGCTTTATCTATGTCGATGATCTGCACATCACATCCAATATCTCGGGGGGGACGATCGACCCCTTGGCGGGTGGCAATGACCTGATCGACGGTGGCGACGGCGATGATTTGGTCTATGGCGGTGCAGGCAATGACACCATTTATGGCAGTCTTGGCAACGACAGTTTGTTTTACGGCGCGGGCAATGATGTCGTCTATGGCGGCGATGGCAATGACCTCATCGATGATGTCGGCGGCATTCTTTCGACCACGGGCAGCAACCTGATTTATGGGGGCGCTGGCAATGATCTGATTTGGGATGGTGCGGGCAATGACACGACCTATGGTGGGTCGGGCAACGATTCCATCTTTGGCGACAGCACGGGCAATGATTTCGTCGACGCGGGCCAAGGGGCCGATCTGATCACGGGCGGTACGGGCGATGATACGCTCTATGGTGGCAGCGGTGATGGAGAGGCCGACACGATTTACGGTGGCG
>CAWUUC010000318.1:0-18884 GCA_963924905.1 uncultured Paracoccaceae bacterium | reverse complement strand
CGAGCAGATTTGTGACGGTGTGGTTGTCGTCTCCGCCCCTGCAGATCTGCAACGTGCACGTGTTTTGGCGCGGGGGAAGATGACCGAGGCACAGTTTGAAATCATCCTTGCGCGCCAAATCCCAGACGCCGAAAAGCGCCGCCGTGCCGATTGGGTGATTGAAACCACATCTTTAGAATTTGCCCAACAGCAAGTCGCAAATATTCTTGCCGAAATTAAGGATCAGATAAATGCGTGAGATCGTCCTTGATACAGAGACAACAGGATTCGAACCGACCGAAGGGCATAGGATCGTTGAAATTGGCGCGGTTGAATTGTTCAACCATTTGCCCACGGGTGAAACCTATCATCAATATATCAACCCTAAACGCCTGATGCCCAAAGAGGCCTTTGAGGTGCATGGCTTGGGGGATGAGTTTCTGGCCAATAAACCCGAGTTTGCCGCCATTGCCCAAGGATTTTTAGATTTCATCGCCGATGCGCCGCTGGTCATTCACAACGCCGCCTTTGATATGAAATTTTTAAACCATGAATTGCGCGCGGCTGGCCACGCCCCCCTGCCCAACGGTCGCGCCATTGATACATTGATGATTGCGCGCAGTAAATTTCCAGGATCTCCCGCATCACTTGACGCGCTTTGCCGCCGTTTTGGGGTCGATAATTCGGCACGCGAAAAGCATGGCGCACTTTTAGATTCTGAAATCTTGGCCGAGGTCTATTTGGAACTGGTGGGCGGCAGACAGCCCGACTTTGGTCTAAATACCGTGCCCACGCCCAAACAATCAGCAACCGATACAACACAAGACGCCGTTTGGCGCCCCGCCCCGCGCCCGAACCCATTGCCCAGTTTGATTACAGAATCAGAATCTCTGGCGCATCAAAAATTGGTCGAAAAACTGGGGGCGGGGGCGATTTGGCTTAAGCGGTGACTTCGGCTTGGCTTCGGCGCGCCATTTCACCACGATAAAGCGACAGGAAATCCACCGTATCAATGTTCAATGGGGGAAACCCACCATCGCGCGTCACATCCGATACGATCCGGCGCACAAATGGGAACAACATACGTGGGCATTCAATCAGCAAAAATGGGTGCAATTGATCAGCGGGCACGCCTTCGACGTGAAAAACGCCGCCATAATCCAGTTCAAGGACAAAGAGCGCCTCACTGGTGGCTTTGTTGTTTGACGTTACTTTGAACTTGGTCACCACATCATATTGGTGTTCTTGCGTGCGCTTGCGAGCATCAAGGCTGACCGAAACCTGAATATCAGGCTGAACATCACTGCCCGAAATCCCTTTGACCGCTACGGCATTTTCAAAGGACATATCGCGCACATATTGTGCCAAGACAGACATTTTGATTTGCGGCGCGCTGCCAGTTTCTTCAGTCATTGTCATTTCCCTCATTTTCAGAACGCCCGACTTGCCTAGCAGGTCTGTTCGCGGGCCTCAATGGTCTTGGTTTTCAAGGGGGCGATATGTTTTTTCTGATTTGGGCGTGACATCAACATAGTCTGCGTCAACAATTCCATCATCATAACCCGTTGCACCACCGCGTTGGGCGAATTTCCCAAATCGTGCCAAAACAGAAACGCTGACCAACCCAACCACTAATTTACGAAGCGGTGGCACCAACAACAAAATACCAATCGCATCGGTGAAAAAACCGGGAAGGATCAACAAAGCGGCTGCAAAAAACGTCAAAAGCTGGTTTGCTAAAAATGGAAAAGCGTCCTTTTGGGGCATGGGGACGGGTTGGCGCCGTGCTTGTCGCTGCAAAACGGTAACACCCAAAAAAAACGACAATACGATCAGCGCGAATGTGGCCAAAACGCCGATTGCACCGCCGATGATCACAAATAAGGCTATTTCGATCACAGGCACAGCCAAAGTGCCAAAAAAAGCCCATTTCGTCATTAAAACCCCTTTCTTGCGCCCTATGCTGGACTTGACGGGGTGCAATCCCTACATAGGAGATGTCTGCCCCAATCGCCAACCTGAAACGAGCAAAATCGATGAGTTCATCCCTTATTCAACTGATTGTCCTAGCGGCTATCGCAATTTTTTTGATACTAAAGCTGCGCGACGTCTTGGGAACGCGGGAAGGATTTGAAAAACCACCTGTTCCATTAAATGACGCCCCCGTTGCGCGCCCGAAATTTGAAGTGATTGATGGTGGCCAAGACCGAGATATCTTGGATCATGCCGCCGAAGGGTCACCGACAGCGATTGCCTTGTCATCCATTAAATCCGTTGAGCCAAAGTTTAATACAGGCGAGTTTTTGCGCGGCGCGCGCGGCGCGTATGAGATGATCTTGATGGCGTTTGAGCGTGGCGATCTTACCCCTGTGCGAGGATTTATATCAGAAGAGATTGCCGAAGCCTTTGACGAGGCTATTGCCGCCCGTGGTCATGCTGGCCATACCGTACACGCAAATTTTGTGGGCATCCGCGAATTGGCCCTGGAAGAAGCTGAATTTAACAAATCCAGCAAAGAGGCCGAACTGAGCGTGCGCTTTGTAGGCGAATTGACCTCGGTCACCAAAGACAACAGTGGCCAAGTCGTGGCTGGTGCTGCAGATGAGGTAAAGCGTCAGCGGGATGTCTGGACCTTTGCGCGCACCATGGGCAGCAATGATCCAAACTGGCTTTTGGTCGCAACGGGCGATTGATGCGTGTCGCGGCGCTGGTTGTATTTTTGTCAGCTATGACATTGGGCCCAGCGACAACGGCGCAGGTTTTGGACTATGACGGCCTGAATGGCTGGTCACAAGACAACCATTTGGCGGCATTACAGACATTTTTGGTGACGTGCGATCAATTAGATGGCGATGATTGGCGGCCCATTTGCAATGTGGCGGCCGATGCCGCGGTGTCTGATGCGGCGGCAAAATCATTCTTTGAAATGTTCTTTCGGCCTGTTCTGATTGGTACGCCCCCCGCCCTTTTTACAGGCTATTATGAACCTGAATTGGCGGGGTCATTGTCTAGAACTACCCGTTTTGCCTATCCAATTTATCGCAAACCTCCTGATTTGCCCGAAGGGGTGCCCTATTTAGACCGCCGCGCCATTGAACAAGGTGCCTTGCGTGGCAAGGGTTTGGAAATCGCATGGTTAGAAGACCCCGTCGAGGCGTTCTTTTTGCAAATTCAGGGTTCGGGTCGCATTAAGTTAACCAATGGAAAGACCATCCGTGTGGGCTATGCTGCAGCAAATGGGCATCCTTATAGGTCCGTTGGTCAAGAGATGGTCGCCCGTGGAACCCATACCGAAGATCAAGTGTCCGCACAGGTGATCCGTGCATATGTGCGTAACAATCCCAGAATCGGGAAAGAATTGTTGAACATCAATCCTTCCTATGTGTTTTTTCGCATCATCGATGATTTAGCCCCCGATCAAGGGCCAATTGGTGCCATGGGTCGGCCCGTTCAAACCCTGCGAACGGTTGCGGTTGATCCAGCCTTTACCAAACTTGGAACCCCCGTTTGGGTGGACAAACGAGGCAACGATCCAATGCAGCGGTTGATGATTGCCCAAGATACGGGCGGCGCGATAAAGGGTGCACAGCGGGCCGATATCTTTTTTGGCACGGGTCTTGCTGCGGGGGATGCGGCAGGCGAAATCAAAGATGGTGGGCGCATGGTGCAATTGTTGCCCATCGACCGCGCCTATCTTTTGCAACCAGGCGGTTGAACATGGCACGCCGTCGCAGTCTGCGCCCCGAGGAACAAGAAATTTGGCAAGCGGTGGCACGCACCGCCAATCCCATGCATGGCCATTCCTTTGTTTTGCAACAACCCGCAGAGGTGCCGCAGCCCATCCCGGAACCTGTTCTAAAACCAGCAATTCCACGGTTTCGTTTGGGCGAAAAGGCCATCCCAAAGGGTGCAGCGGTGAAAGCGCCGCCTATGGTTCAAATGGACGCGAAAAAACACGCCAAAATGACCCGCGGCAAATTGGCCCCCGAGGCCCGTATTGATTTGCACGGCATGACTATGCCCGAGGCCCATCCAGAGCTGATCCGTTTTATCCTAAATGCCCAAAGTGATGGGTTGCGACTGGTTTTGGTGATCACAGGCAAGGGTAAAATCCGCGATGACTTTGGCCCCATCCCGCAGCCGATGGGGGTTTTACGACATAATGTGCCGTTGTGGTTGCGACAAATGCCGCTGGCCCCAGCGGTTTTGCAAATCACCGAAGCCCACGCCAAACATGGTGGCGCAGGCGCAATCTATGTTTACCTGCGGCGCGGTTAATGCACGACCGCTTCGGGTGGGACTTCGCGGCGTGATGCGGAAACGCGGTCGCCGATCATCAACCCATTGACCCCCGCGCTGATCTTGACCGTTGCGCCATCCAAAACCTCGCCTGCTAAGATCATTTCAGCCAATTGGTTTTGCAGATGGTTTTGGATCACACGCTTCAGGGGGCGTGCCCCAAAAACGGGATCATAGCCCTCATCAGCCAGCCATTTTTTGGCCAAATCGTCCAAATTCAGCGTTATTTTGCGACCAGCCAAGCGATCTTCTAGGCGGTGCAATTGGATTTCGACAATGGCGCCCATATCGCTGCGATCCAGACGATCAAAGATCACCTGTTCGTCCAGACGATTTAGAAATTCAGGGCGGAAATGGTTCCGCACGGCCTCGGTCACTTCGGCGCGGGCGGCGGCTTGGTTGCCACCTTCGGGCAGTTCAGATAGCGCGCGCGCGCCAAGATTGCTGGTCAAGATGATCAGCGTTTGCTTGAAATCCACGCGCCGACCCTGACCATCGGTCAAGATGCCATCATCCAAGACCTGTAACAGGACGTTAAAGACGTCTGGATGCGCCTTTTCCACCTCGTCGAATAAGACCACTTGATAGGGGCGGCGGCGCACGGATTCGGTCAAAGCGCCCCCTTCATCATAGCCTACATATCCAGGGGGGGCGCCAATCAGACGGGCAACGGAATGTTTTTCCATATATTCTGACATATCAATCCGCACCATCGCGCTATCATCATCAAACAGATATTCTGCCACGGCCTTGGTCAACTCTGTCTTACCCACACCGGTTGGTCCCAGAAACAAAAAGCTACCCAAGGGCCGGTTTTCATCGTTGAGCCCAGCGCGCGCGCGGCGCACGGCGTTGGCCACGGCCGTCACAGCCGATTTTTGGCCGATCACGCGTTTTCCAATTTCCTCTTCCATACGCAGCAGTTTGTCGCGTTCGCCTTCCAGCATTTTGCTGGTGGGAATGCCTGTCCAACGTTCCACCACCTCGGCGATTTGTTCGGGGCGCACGGCCTCTGATACCAAAGCGTCGCCTTCACGCGACTCAGATTCTGCCAGATTCTTTTCAAGATTGGGGATGATCCCATAAGATAATTCCCCTGCACGTGCCAAATTGCCATCGCGTTTGGCCTGATCCAATTCTGCCCGCGCCCGATCTAGGGACTCTTTCAGGCCACGCGACGCCTCAAGGCGGTCGCGTTCGGATTGCCATTTCGCGCTCATCTCGTCAGACTGTTCTAACAGATTGCCCAATTCGCGCTCCAGCTTTTCCAAACGATCTTTGCTGGCCGCATCATCTTCTTTTTTAAGCGCCTCTGCCTCGATCTGTAATTGCAAGATTTGGCGGTCCAATTGGTCCAACTCTTCGGGTTTGCTGTCCACTTCCATTCGCAAACGGCTTGCCGCCTCATCGACCAAATCAATCGCTTTATCGGGCAAAAAGCGGTCGGTGATATAACGGTGGCTAAGGGTGGCAGCGGCCACAAGGGCGGAATCTGAAATCCGCACACCGTGGTGCAATTCGTATTTTTCCTTAATCCCGCGCAAAATGGAAATAGTATCTTCGACAGTGGGTTCAGACACGATCACAGGCTGAAAGCGCCGTGCCAAAGCGGCATCCTTTTCAACATATTTGCGATATTCATCCAAAGTCGTTGCACCCACACAGTGCAATTCGCCCCGCGCCAAGGCGGGCTTGATCAAATTGGCCGCATCCATTGCCCCATCGGATTTTCCCGCGCCGACCAGTGTGTGCATCTCATCGATAAACAAGATGATGTTGCCATTCGCGGCCGTGACCTCGTTCAAGACGGCTTTCAGGCGTTCTTCAAAATCGCCACGGTATTTCGCACCCGCGATCAGCGCGCCCATATCCAAGGCCATCAGCTTTTTGTTACGCAGGGATTCGGGCACATCGCCGTTGATGATACGCAGGGCCAACCCTTCGGCAATGGCAGTTTTTCCGACGCCAGGCTCGCCAATCAAAACGGGGTTATTTTTGGTGCGGCGTGATAGAACCTGCATGGCGCGACGAATTTCTTCGTCGCGTCCAATGATAGGGTCGATTTTGCCTTGTTCGGCAGCCTCGGTCAAATCGCGGGCATATTTTTTCAGCGCGTCAAAGCCGTCTTCGGCGGATGCAGTATCGGCGGTGCGGCCTTTGCGAATTTCATTGATCGCGGCATTCAGATTTTGCGGCGTCACAGAGGCGGCGATCAAAATATCCTTGCTTGGCCCCGCAACCATGCCCAGCGCCATCAAGATACGTTCAACAGGAACGAAACTATCGCCTGCCTTTTTGGCCAGATTTTCCGCCTCGTCCAACACTTTGACAAGGGCGGGGTCCATAAACGGCTGGGCGTTGCCCGTCACTTTGGGAATTTTGCCCAAGGCCAGCGCCAATCCTGATGTAATCAGCGCAGGTTCGCCCCCCGCATGGCGGATTAGATTGCTGGCCAAGCCTTGATCATCATCCATCAGCGCCTTTAACAAATGTTCAGGTGCAAGGCGTTGGTGATTTTCACGAATGGCGATGGTTTGTGCAGCCTGAATGAAACCGCGCGCACGTTCGGTTAGTTTTTCCATGTTCATAACAGTCTCCTCATAAGCACCATTTGCGATGCCCGAAGCACATCCAATGGCCTTATATCTGATTTGGGGACTGTCGTGCTGCTTTGCAATAGGATAGGCGAGTCGCCCTTAATCATACCGCACAAAGGCAAAGGCCGACCCGTCTGGCGACCAGTTTGGCACGTTGATGCTGCCTTGGCCGCCGATAAATTCGATCAGGCGGCGGCGGTTTGACCCGTCGGGATTTATCAAACACAGTGCCACGGGCAAATCGCGCGGATGTCCCAATGTGCCGCTGGGATAAGCCAAATAGAGGACGTGTTTGCCATCAGGGGACGGATGGGGAAACCAATTGACATAATCATCGCCAAAAAGTTTGCGCTGATCTGACCCGTCAGCCTTCATCACCCAAATCTGGGCATGACCGTCACGGTCGCAATTGTAATAAATCTGTGCGCCATCGGCGGAATAATCAGGCCCATCGCAATGACCCTCGCCATTCGTCAAGCACATCTCTTGACCGTCAAGGGGTTGAATATAAACATCAATCACAGACCTGTCGCCCCTTGCGCCTACAAAAGTCAGTGTTTGCCCGTCGGGCGATATCCCGTGCCACCAACTGGGATGATCGGTGGATATTTTACGCAGTTGCCCACCCGTTGCGGGCGTCAGATAAATCTCGGATCCCTGACCACCATGATGGGATGACAAAATATATGTCTGACCGTCAGGGGTGATCCCGTGATCATTGTTACATTGTGTGGCCGCGCCGGTATCCACGGGCTGTAATTCTGGATTGGCCAGCGGTACGCGGTAAATGCGACCTTCGCCATTGACCAAAAGATAGCTGCCATCAGGCGACCAATTTGGCGCTTCGATCAGCATATCCGTTTGCAACACCTGACTTGCCCGCCCTGTCGCCATGTCCCAAATTTGCAAGGATGCCGTCATTCGCGCACCTTGGGCGATAACAGCTTTTTCGGGCGCATTGCCTCGGCGGCCTTGAACAGACCAAAAGTTTGATTGACGTAATTCACCACACCGCCGATCTGTTCCATATACTTCGCAAGTTCGGGCGTCCGCTCTGCCTCAATTACTTGAACGGGGCGATCAGGGCCAGTGGATTCGAATTGGCAATAAAACAGCGGCTCGCCGCGTTTTAGAATTAAATCCTTTTTCGTGTCATGCCATTCAAAAGCCCACATCAAAGGGCGCGGCCAGGCATTCAAAGGAAAACGCCCACCGAAAATTGTTCCGGGCAAGGGGTCGGGGCGATAATGCAAAAAAGCAGAAAGCTGGGTGATATAAACCAATTCATCTGCAATAAAGCAGTATGGCAGCGACAGTTGCACGGTGGGTCGATCAGGAAAGCGCCACTCAGCCTCATTCACAAGGGTCAACACCTCGCCCAGTTTGTTGCCTCGAATGCTGGATGACACGCTGGCGCGGTTGATCAACGTGGCTTTGCCCTTATCATCGCGGCCAAAGCCGATATGTAAATCAAACGGACATTTTACCATAAAATAGCGGCTTTCCAATTGGATCACCGCGGGACACCGGCTGGCACTTTTGGAATGGGTTTTGTTGGTTTGGCGAAACATCACGCGCTCAGGCGCGTCATACATCACGGCGCCCTTATCGCTGGTTAAAAACCAACCTACAGTGACGGGACCTGTTTCGGGACCATCGTCGGGACGATCAAAGCTAACATTGATTTCCATAAATCACCTTTTCTTTTATCGGGGCAGAATCGGAGGAAACGCTATTGCTGTCAATCGCTGTCGCAGGGTGACTTGACACCCATCAGCGTCTGCCGCATCACGCCTAAAAATAAGGAGCCGCGCCATGTCTGATGATCGTTTGATCGTTGCCCTAGATGTCCCAAACCTGCTGCAAGGGATGGAAATCGCCAAGACACTTGGTGATGCTGTGTCCTTTTACAAAATCGGCTTGGGAATGTTGACGGGCGGTGGACTTGCGTTGGCCAATGAGCTGAAACAAGAGCATGGCAAGCGGATTTTTTTGGATATGAAACTGTTTGATATCGGCGCCACAGTTGAATCAGCGGTGCGTGGTCTTGCGCAATTTGATCTGGATTTTTTGACCGTGCATGGCGATCCCCAAGTGGTAAGCGCCGCTGCAATGGGCAAAGCGGGCAGCCAAACCAAGATTTTGGCGGTCACCATTTTGACAAGCATGGATCGCAATGATCTGGATGCAAATCTGATCAAGGCGGGCGATATTCACGAATTGACCATCGAACGCGCCGCCCGCGCCCTAGAGGCGGGGGCAGATGGTGTCATCGCCAGCCCCCAAGAGGCCGCCCGTATCCGCGCCCTTCCCCAAGCCGTGGGTAAATTGATCGTCACCCCAGGGGTGCGCCCGACAGGTGCTGCATTGGGGGATCAAAAGCGTGTGGCAACCCCCGCGCAAGCGCTGAATGATGGGGCAGATCATATCGTGGTTGGCCGCCCTATTTGGGCCGCACCCAATCCCCGCGCGGCCGCCTTGGCGGTGTTGCAAGAAATTGCCCGATAGACAGTCGAAAATTGCCGCGCCATATTGGGCTATGTCCAGTCTTTGCCGCGATTGTCTGACCATTTTTGATCAAGGCACAAGATGTCCGTCTTGCCGCTCGCCAAGGCTATTGGCCCATCCTGAATTGTTTGATTTGACTATCGCCCATATGGATTGTGATGCGTTTTATGCCAGTGTCGAAAAGCGCGATAATCCCGATTTGCAAGATCATCCCGTGATCGTCGGCGGTGGGCAACGTGGGGTCGTGTCAACCGCGTGCTATCTGGCGCGAATCCACGGCGTTCGTTCGGCGATGCCAATGTTTCAGGCGTTGAAACTGTGCCCAAATGCCGTGGTCGTGCCCCCGCGTATGGCCGCTTATGCAGAGGCATCCCGCGCCATTCGCGCCTTGATGGAACGTCTAACCCCTGCCATCGAACCTCTGTCTTTGGACGAGGCGTTTTTGGATCTAACGGGGACAGCGCGTCTGCACGATGCCCCACCTGCGGTGATGCTCGCAGGGCTTGTGCGGGATATGCAAGAACAGTTGGGCCTGACAGGTTCTATCGGTTTGTCACATAATAAGTTCTTGGCAAAAATCGCATCTGATTTGGATAAACCGCGCGGGTTTTCAGTAATAGGACGGGCTGAGACAGATAGATTTTTAGCCCCCAAATCTGTCAAAATCATTTGGGGCGTGGGGGCCGCGACCCAGGCTGCCCTGGAATCCGCAGGTATTCGAACCATCACTGATTTGCGGCGCTGGGAAAATACCGATTTGGTTGCACGCTTTGGCAGCATGGGGGCGCGTTTGTTCAAATTGGCGCGTGGTCAAGATAGTCGACCCGTGACTCGCGATAATGCTGTGAAATCTATCAGCAAGGAGACGACCTTTTTCGCCGATACCAAGGATGCAGATATTTTGGATGGTCATTTATGGCGTTTGTCAGAACAGGTTGCCGATCGCGCCAAGGCCAAGGCGTTGGCGGGCCGAACAGTGACCTTAAAACTAAAACGCAGCGACTTTAGCCAAATCAGCCGCCGCACCGCGCTGGGCGATATGACACAATTGAGCGACCGCATTTATCGAACGGCGCGGATGATGTTGGACGCAGCACAGTCCCATGGGCCGTTTCGGTTGATTGGTGTGGGATTGGCTGATCTGGGACCAGAAAAAGATGCTGATCAAAGTGCCGATTTGCTGGATCCAAATGCGGCCAAACGGGCTGCGACCGAAAAAGCCACAGACGCGATCAGGGCGCGCTTTGGAAAGGATGCAATTCTGCGTGGCCGCGCCCTAAGATGATTATTCCGCCGCCAACGGCATTTCATTGCTGCCCCATGCGGTGATTATCGAAATCGCTTGCGAAATGCGCTGCTGGACCTGTGCAAATTCGGGCAAGGGGACGATTCGCGCCTCGTCCATGTAAAGACTGCGGTCAATCTCGATCTGAACGACATCGCGGCGCGATGAGGGGCGACCATAACTATGGGCAATGTAGGCCCCTGCAAAAGGCGCGTTTCGGGCCACACGGAACCCTGCCGATTGAAAAGCGCCCTCGATCATATCGGTCACGTCGCTTCGCGCTGCGGCCCCGTGACGATCGCCCAAAACGATCTCTGGCTTTGGGCTAGTGTGACGTTGATACATTTCTATCGCTTCGTGCGGCATCGAATGGCAATCCAAAAGCACCACCTGACCAAAGGCACGATGCGTTTCATTTAAAAGGGACCTAAGTGCGTTGTGATAGGGGTGCCAGGCCAGTTCCAACCGCCGTTGTGCCTGCGATAGGGGAATCTTGCCCGAATAAATCGCCCGACCGCCTGCAACAACGCGGGGAATCACCCCCAAGCCAGAGGCGATGCGCGGATTATGCGGGGTGCGTGGCGCCCCATCTATCAAGGCGGGGTCTAATTCATCGGCGGCGCGGTTCAAGTCGACATAAGCGCGCGGATAAAGCGCGCGCAACAAGGGCGACCCAAACTGGGGTGCATCGCCAAACAATTGATCTACATAGGCATCTTCTGAAGACCGAATCATATGCGCGTTCAAAATTGTTTGGGCCAGAAAGCCGTCAGAATACTGCCGTCCCGAATGCGGCGAGGCGAAAACAATCGCGTTCTGCAGGCTTTTGGGCCGAATGATTTCAAAACTGTCGCGCAAATCGCCCTCCAAACACAAAACTCATATAAACCCAAACGATTGCGCGCGGATACCCCTTGATCCGCCGACCGCTGTTGTTTATAGCCCCCCAGACCAACACGGTTCCGCCCGTGCCTTTTTGGCATAGGTCGTATTGTTTAGGTAACGTGGGCGGTTAGCTCAGCGGTAGAGCACTACGTTGACATCGTAGTGGCCACTGGTTCGATCCCAGTACCGCCCACCATTCACCATCCCGCAAGGGGTAACGCAATTCAACTGGCGCGAAGACGCGCCGCGAAGGAGACAGCCATGAAGGTTGCAAACTCACTCCGCTCGCTGAAGACGCGTCATCGCGATTGCCAAGTCGTGCGCCGTAAAGGCCGCGTCTATGTGATCAACAAGACGCAAAAACGTTACAAGGCGCGCCAAGGTTGATCTTGGCCCTGCCCGTAGCGTTCAGCAGCATAGAATAGGCCGCCAAGGGAAACCTTCGGCGGCTTTTTCATACCAAAGGAAATCTTCTCAGCTGTCGTTTGACATGGATCGACCCGAAGGGGTGCAATCTTAAAGAATGCGGTGACGCAGACAATAGAACGGGACCAAGACGGATCATGAAACTTTACACCTCGCCCACCACGCCCTTTGGCCGAAAAATTGCCGTTTTGCTGCATGAAAAATCGCTGTTGGATCGTGTGGCCATGACCTTGGTCGCAGGCACGCCTTTGGATGCGGGCAGTTTGCCAGTGCAACATAATCCTTTGGGTAAAATCCCGACTTTGGTTTTGGCCGACGGCAGTGCGATATATGACAGCCGCGTGATTGCGCGGTTTTTGGATGATCATTTTGATTTAGGGGTTTATCCCAAAGGGGACGCCTTGTGGCCCGCCCTTACGGCCGAGGCTGCGATAGATGGCATGATCGAAGCGGCTGTTTTGATGGCCTATGAAATTCGCTTGCGTCCCGTTGATATGCTGTTTCAGCCTTGGTTGGATGCACAGTGGCTAAAAATAACCCGCACATTGGATATGTTTGAGCAGTCCCCGCAAGCGGAAGGGTTCAATATGCCCCAAATCGCCCTTGGTTGTGCCCTATCCTATTTAGATTTTCGCCATGATGTTCTGGGTTGGCGGACTGGTCGGCCCAATCTGGCGACGTGGTTTGAAGGTATTTCGGCCCGCCCATCTATGAAAATGACAGGTCCAACTGTGACCTAAGTTGTGTTTCATGGTCGTATTTTCTGCTAATTCAAGACAGATCGCATGAAAAATCACCATTTGTGGCCCCCCTGCGCTGCTTTGTCCGCTGGACGGCCCCGATTTCCTTAGCTAAAAGCGGCTCGTAAGCCGTGGGGTAACCCGTGGTTAAATCACTTTGGGCGGCATGTGCCGCACTTGGAAGGGAGAATTTCTCGTGTCCCACGCAGACGATACAGCAGGAACCCGTCGGGATTTCCTGTATTATGCAACCGCTGGCACTGGCGCTGTGACCGTTGGCGCAGCTGTTTGGCCGCTGGTCAACCAAATGAACCCCTCTGCAGATACGCGGGCCTTGGCCTCGATTTTTGTGGATGTTTCTGGGGTTGAAGTTGGCACCCAGCTGACCGTGAAATGGCGCGGCAAGCCCGTATTCATTCGCCGTCGTTCGCCCGAAGAAATCGACGCTGGTCGCGCAACCGCCCTGTCGGATTTGCCTGATACGCTGGCAGAAAACGCCAATAAACCTGACACAGATGCATCAGATGCCAACCGCACCCTTGATGAGGCGGGCGAATGGCTGGTCATGATGGGCGTTTGCACCCATTTGGGCTGTGTGCCTTTGGGTGATGCGGGTGACTTTGGCGGTTGGTTCTGCCCCTGTCACGGCTCGCATTATGATACAGCAGGTCGTATCCGCAAGGGTCCAGCGCCGCGCAACCTGCCCGTCCCAGTGGCAGCGTTCATCGACGAAACAACAATCAAGCTCGGGTAAGGACAGAACATGGCCGGAATTCCGCACGACCACTACGAGCCAAAGCCAGGCTTTCAAACATGGCTTCATAAACGCCTGCCCATCGTCAGCATTGCCTATGACACGCTGATGTTGCCCACGCCCAAGAACCTGAATTGGATGTGGATCTGGGGCATTGTTTTGACATTCTGTCTGGTGATGCAGATTGTGACAGGCATCGTATTGGCGATGCATTACACCCCGCACGTCGACATGGCGTTCAAATCTGTTGAACACATCATGCGCGATGTAAACGGCGGTTATATGTTGCGCTATCTGCACGCAAACGGCGCGTCGTTGTTTTTCTTTGCTGTCTACCTGCATATTTTCCGCGGTCTTTATTACGGCAGCTATAAGGCGCCACGTGAAGTGACTTGGATCATCGGCATGGTGATATTCCTGTTGATGATGGCAACGGGCTTTATGGGTTACGTTTTGCCTTGGGGCCAAATGTCGTTCTGGGGCGCGACCGTGATCACGGGCCTGTTTGGGGCCATTCCAGGTGTGGGTGATTCGATCCAAACCCTGCTGTTGGGTGGTCCTGCGGTGGATAACGCCACGTTGAACCGTTTCTTCAGCTTGCACTATCTGTTGCCCTTCGTGATCTTGGGTCTTGTTGTGGTGCACATCTGGGCGTTCCACACCACAGGCAACAACAACCCAACGGGTATCGAAGTGCGCCGTGGGTCCAAAGAAGAAGCAGAAAAAGACACTCTGCCGTTCTGGCCCTATTTCGTCATTAAGGATCTGTTCGCGCTGGCCGTGATCTTACTGATCTTTTTTGCGGTGGTTGGCTTTATGCCAAACTATCTTGGCCACCCCGACAACTATATTGAGGCGAACCCGCTGGCGACACCTGCGCATATTGTGCCTGAATGGTATTTCTTGCCCTTCTATGCGATCCTGCGCGCCTTTACGGCCGATGTTTGGGTCGTGCAATTGGTGCAATTCGTGACCTTTGGCATCGTTGACGCTAAGTTCTTTGGCGTCTTGGCTATGTTTGCTGCGATCGCGGTGATGGCGATGGCCCCTTGGCTGGATACATCGTCGATCCGTTCGGCGCGCTACCGCCCCAAACTCAAGGCGTGGTTCGTTTTGTTGGTCATCGACTTTGTCGTGCTGATGTGGGTCGGATCGCAGCCAGCCAATGAATTGAACGCATGGATCTCATTGATCGCGTCGGCCTATTGGTTCGCCTATTTCCTCGTGATCTTGCCGCTGATGGGTGTTTTTGAAAAAGCATCCCCTATGCCGGCTACGATCGAAGAAGACTTCAAGTCCCACTATGCCGAACCGGCAGAGTGACAGAAAGGATCTGACTGAGATGTTTCGTAAAATCGCAATCAGCGCTGTCTCTGCACTCGCACTGACAACGACAATCGCTTTCGCAGCAGGCGAAGCGACCCATACCGAAGATGTTGCCTTTAGCTTTGAAGGTATCTTTGGGTCCTATGACCAAATGCAACTTCAGCGTGGGCTTCAGGTTTACACTGAAGTGTGTTCGGCCTGTCACGGATTGAAATTCGTGCCAATGCGGACCTTGGCGGATGAGGGCGGGCCAAACCTGCCCGAAGACCAAGTGCGCGCCTATGCCACGCAATTCACCATCACTGACAAAGATACCGGCGAGGATCGTGATGGTCTTCCAACCGATAACTTTCCAGCCAATACATCGCTGGGCGCGCCCGATCTGTCTTTGATGGCCAAAGCGCGTGCTGGTTTCTCTGGCCCTTACGGTCTGGGGATCAACCAGTTGGTCAAAGGTATGGGCGGGGCCGAGCATTTGTATTCGACCCTTGTCGGCTATACGGGTGAGGAGAAAACCGAATTCGGTGAAACCTTTTATGAGAATATCTCATTCCCTGGTGGTTGGATCAAAATGCCGCCGCCCTTATCCGAAGATCAGGTTGCCTATGAAGATGGCCATCCCGCGACGGTCGAAAACATGGCCGAGGATGTCTCTGCATTCCTGATGTGGGCAGCCGAACCGCATTTGAATGCGCGTAAACAGGCAGGGTTCAAGGCGGTGATCTTGCTGACCTTGCTGGCAAGTTTTCTGTATCTGACCAACAAGCGACTGTGGTCGCGGGTCAAGGGACCAAAAACGCACTAACAAAAAACCCCGCAGAAATGCGGGGTTTTTTCATTCCAGATAGCTGCGCAAAGCAGGCGGCGGATTTTCAAACAATGTCTGTGTTTTGACGGGCGCTTGGGCGCAACCAGCCACCACCAAAACAGACTGATCTGCAAATCGCTTGGCATCATTTGGATCATGCGTGACCATCAAGACCGTGATCCCGTCGGCCAATTCGGCCAAAAGATCTAACATCTCGTGCTTCATCGCGGGCCCCAACGCCGAAAATGGCTCGTCTAGCAATAACAGCGGCCGCGCCCGCAACAAGGCCCTCGCAAGGGCGACGCGGCTTTGTTGCCCCCCAGATAGATCGCGGGGTTTGCGCGCGCCAATATCGGGCAGACCAACGCGCCGCAGCACATCTTGTATCTGATCGCGCTGCAATGGGGTTAGAGACAGTCGCGGCGACAGCCCAAGCCCCAAATTATCCACCACCGTCAAATGTGGAAACAGATTATGATCTTGGAACAATATCGTGACAGGCCGATCGCCTGGCACCATTGGCCCCAGATCCATCCCTTGCCACAAAATTCGCCCCGATTGCGGCGTCAAAAACCCTGCGACCCCCATCAATAGGGTCGATTTTCCCGCACCAGATGGCCCAATAATCGCGATCTTTTCACCTGCCGCGACAGTCCAATCGGCGGTTAATCTAAACGCGCCTTGCCCAAGGCACAGCCGATCAAGTTGCAGCATATCGTCGCCCCAATATGTCAAATGTGAAAAATAACAAACCGCTGGCGATCACCAAAATCAGGGCTACACCTGCTGCTGCCTCCATCCGATAGGCGGCCATCAATCGCTGCACCAACAGCGGCAAAGTGGCGGTTCCGTCATCAGCAAACAATGCAATCACCCCCAAATCCCCCATCGACAAGGCCGCCGCAAGCCCTGCGCCATAGCCAATTGGTCGCGCCAAAATTGGCAAAATGACAAAGCGCAGCCGCCACAATCTGGGCAGACCTAAGGAAGAGGTCAGTCGCCCGTAATTCGCCTGCATCTCGCGGGTGGCGGGCAAAAGGATACGAAACAAAAATGGCAGGCTCATCAGCGCATTGGCCGTTATCGCCATCGGCAAGGCAAGTCCGATGGGCGAGATCACAGGGCGCAGAGCCAAAAATAACCCAGTTCCCAGAACGAGCCCAGATGTGGCAAAGGGCAACATCGCTGCAAAGCTGATCCAACCTTGGCGGCGTGGGGCCAACACCAGAATAAGCGCGGCAGTTATCGACAAAACAGACGCAGAAATTGCCACAAAAACAGATCGCGCTAGGGCGGGCCATAGAGATTGTGGCAGATCAAACAAACCCAGCGCGCCGCGCGCCAACGCCGCCAGCATGGGGGACAAAAGGAACAGGGCAGCCGCAGCGATGATCGTGGCATCCAGCGTCGATCGCCAACTATTTTTTGCGCTCATCTGACCCTGCCGTCCCAGCCCAACGCCCAAACCGCTATCTGCGCTGAAGCGCACTGCGACAAGTGTCACAGCCGCACAGAGTCCAAATTGGATCACCGCCAAAATCGCGGCGCGTCCCAGATCAAAATCATAGCGTAAAGCCTGATAAATCGCCAATTCGATCGTGCTGGCCCTTGGGCCGCCCCCCAAGGTCAATGCAATCGCAAAACTGGTGAGGCAAATCAGAAAGATGGCCGAAAAAATGCCCGCCAACTGTCCGCGCAGCATCGGCCATTCCAGATGCCGAAACAGCATTGCGTGAGGCATAGACAGCGATTGGGCCAGTTGAAACCTTTCCGCAGGAATAGTGTTCCAACCTTGAAGCAACATTCGCGTGGCCAAGGGCAAGTTGAAAAACACGCTTGCCAAAACCACGCCATGCAGCCCGAAAATTGAAATGGCGGGCAAGCCAAGAAATTCCAGTGCAGTATTGATTGGGCCGCCGCGCCCGAAAATACTTAATATACCCAAAATTGCCACCACAACAGGCAAGACAAAGGGCGCAGACATGACCAAGATCAAGGCTTCGCGTCCCCAAAACCTCTGTCGAAATAAGGCGCGCGCTAAGGGCACGGCAAAAGCGCATGATATCAAGGCAGACAGACCTGCCTGCAAAACTGTAAATCGTACCGCCGCCCAATCAAACGCCGCCAGGCCCCAAGTCTCAGCCCGCAGCAGCAACATCACCGCACTGCCGAAAATCAGCGCGGTGATGCCAAAGCTAAGGCTAAGGGCCAGCTTCATTGGCTAAGGGCCGTTTGCCATTCGGCAATCGCGGCGGCGCGCATGTCTTGGGCGTCGGTCGCGGAAAACAGCAGCGATTTTGCAGGGGTAATCAGCGTTTCAAACCCTGTCGGCAATCCAGCGGTGGGGGTGTTAGCGGGATACATCCAATTTGTTGTGATCAGCGCAGATTGCGCGGAATCCGATCCTAAATAAGCCAAAAACGCATCCGCCAAATCGGGCTGATCGCTGCTGGTCAATTTACCAGCCACTTCGATTTGCATATAATGCCCCTCGGAAAACAGGGCGGCGGCCTTGGTGTCATCTTGTTCGGCAATCAGGTGATAGGCGGGGGATGTGGTATAGGATAGAACCATATCCGCCTCGCCCGCTAGGAACATACCATAGGATTCTGACCAACCGGCGGTGACCGTCACGATATTATCGGCCAAATCCGTCCAAATCTGGGCCGCATTGTCGCCATAGGCCGCCTTGACCCACATCAGCAATCCCAGTCCTGGCGTGGACGACCGTGGATCTTGGATTACGATTTTCAGATCCGAGGCCGCCAATTCGACAAAACTTTTGGGCGGGCTGGCCAATTTGGTTTTATCGTAAACAAAGGCAAACCAGCCCCAGTCAAAGGGGATAAAGCGGTCATCTTGATAGGGCAGGGGCAAGGTGTTTGGTCCCGCCACAACCGGCGCAAACAACTCTGCCGCTGCCGCGGTCAGGTTGGTGTCCAGACCGACCACAACATCGGCCTTGGTCGCGCTGCCTTCCAGTTGCAGGCGGGCCAAAACGGCGGCGCCATCCCCTGCCACAATGAATTGCAGATCACAGGCGCAGATCGATTCGAACCCCTGTTCGATCGCTGGGCCAGGGCCCCATTCGGCGGTCAAGCTGTCATAGGTCAGCACAGTCAGCACGGGTGTTTCAGCCATTGCATGGGTTGCAACACTGATCAGGCCCGCAGCAAGGAGGGTGGTTTTCATAGCAGTCTCCATGTTGCGACGGATGTGGTCGGGAATGGAGAGTTCCATGCACCTTCCCTCCGCCGGTATAATCCGGTTCAGGTTC
>CAWUUC010000317.1:0-3047 GCA_963924905.1 uncultured Paracoccaceae bacterium | reverse complement strand
CGCGATCCCGATGTCGCCGCTTTTGTCGCAGCAGACCCTCGATTTGCCCAGTTTTTTGATAAGCTATTGGATTTGATATTACTTTTACTGCCCGCCCAATTATCCGAAGGCAAAGCACATCTTGCAATTGGGTTTGGATGTTCTGGCGGACAGCATCGTTCTGTGGCAATGACTGAAAAGATGGCCAAAGTACTTGCAGAAGCGGGTTGGCCAGTGTCAAAACGTCATCGAGAATTGGAACGCAGGGCAACCGCCTTGCCAGACACAGCCAAGGGACCAACTGCGTGATCGGGATCGTTATCGTTGCACATGGCGGATTGGCGCGTGAATATCTTGCGGCTGTCGAACATGTCGTTGGGCCGCAGCTGGCGATGCGCGCCATCGCGATTGAAGACGACCATGATCGGCGCAAAAAACAGACAGAAATCTGCACGGCTGCCGATGACGTCGATCAAGGGAACGGCGTGATCGTTGTTACAGATATGTTTGGGGGATCCCCATCCAATCTATCGCTTTTGGCCTGTGTCGGTGAAGATCGCCGCATCGTTTATGGGGCAAATCTGCCAATGTTAATCAAATTGGCGAAATCGCGTGATCTGACCGTGACCGAGGCTGTCGCAACCGCCTTGGAAGCGGGACGAAAGTATTTAGACAGTATGGCCCCTGGGGTGGAAAAGTAATGACCCAACAAACATTGGAAATCGTTAACGAAAAGGGGCTTCACGCGCGTGCCTCAGCGAAGTTCGTCGAGGTCGTTGAAACCTTTGATGCCTCGGCCGAAGTCCATAAAGATGGAATGACCGTTTCAGGCGATTCGATCATGGGGCTTTTGATGTTGGCAGCGTCACGCGGAACCAGTATTGATGTGAAAACGAGCGGCACCGAGGCAGACGCATTGGGTCAGGCACTTGCCGCGCTTGTTGAAAATAAATTTGGCGAAGATTTCTAGATAAAGGCCGCTGCGTGACCGATTCGCCCCAAGTCAACGAAACAGTCGCATCGTCCGCGCCCGCGGCAAAATATGACATGCGACGGTTGTCCTATTCTGGAACATTCAAAAATCCATTTAAGGTTTTCAGCATTCGCGCCATCGAATGGTTAACTGCCAAGATACATCTATTGCGCCTAATCCGCGCCTTTGAACGCACGGGCGTTCCCTTTGGTGTGCCGTTTTGGACAAAAGCTGTCCGCCAAATGGGTATTCAGATCGACACACCTGACTCAGAAATTGCCCTGATTCCCAAAACGGGGCCACTTGTTGTCGTGGCAAACCATCCGCATGGTCTGGTTGACGGTATGATTATGGGCGAGTTGCTTAGCCGTGTGCGGCCAGATTTCAAAATCCTGACACGGTCCTTATTGACGGGCATTCCCGAAATTGCTGAATTCATGATCCCTGTCCCTTTCCCGCACGAAGATAATGCGCGTGAATTGGGGTTACAGATGCGAAATGAGACGATGGCGCATCTGAAAGCGGGCGGTGCGATCATTTTATTCCCAGCCGGCAAAGTTGCGATGTCAGAGACGTTTTTTGGGCCGTCGGTCGAAGCAGAATGGAACGTCTTTACCCATAAGATGATCCAGCGCTCTGGCGCGCAGATCCTTCCCATTCGGTTCACAGGCCAGAACTCGCGCGCATTTTTGATTGCCAATTTGATTTCGGATACGATCCGTCAGGGCTTACTGCTCTATGAAATCAAGCGCGCCCTTTTTAAACCACAACGGCCCTTTATTGGCGCGCCAATCCCTGCAGCAGAGTTGGACAAATGGGATGGCAACCCACGTGGATTTTTGGCATGGCTGCGCGAGCATACACTGAACTTGGGCGCCTAACCCTAGCGGGTTGGAACCGGAACTGCACCCCGATAGTCATAAAATCCGCGCTGGGTTTTGCGACCCAGCCAACCCGCCTCGACATACTTCGACAGCAGGGGGCAGGGGCGATATTTTGAATCACCCAATCCATCATGCAAAACATTCATAATCGCAAGACAGGTGTCCAACCCGATAAAATCGGCCAATTCCAGCGGCCCCATCGGGTGGTTGGCGCCCAACTTTAGCGACTCATCAATCGATTGGACGGAACCGACGCCCTCATAAAGGGCATAAACCGCCTCATTGATCATAGGCACCAGAATTCTGTTGACGATAAAGGCAGGATAATCTTCGGCGCTGGCCGCAGTTTTGCCCAGACTGGCCACCACGGTCACCAGTGTTTCATAGGTTTCCTTATCAGTGGCAATGCCACGGATCAGTTCGACCAATTGCATCACAGGCACAGGGTTCATGAAATGAAATCCCATGAATTTTTCGGGCCTATCTGTGCGGCTGGCCAGTCGTGTGATTGAAATCGACGATGTATTGCTTGTCAGAATCGTGTTTGGCCCAAGATGCGGGGCAAGGCCTTCAAAGATTGCATTTTTGACGTCTTCTTTTTCAGTGGCCGCTTCGATCACAAGATCGGTCTTGCCCAGATCGGCCAAAGATAAGGTCGTTGTGATGCGGGCCAAGGCCGCTTGTTTATCAGATGGGCTGGTTTTGCCCTTGGCGACTTGGCGTTCGATATTGCGATCAATGGTTTGCACAGCATTGGCCAATCCCTCGGCGCTGATGTCATTTAGCAAAACATCGTAACCCGCCATCGCGAAAACTTGTGCAATGCCATTGCCCATTTGCCCCGCGCCGATAACACCCACTGATTTGATCGCCATCGCGCACCCCTTTTTTAAACAGTTTAAGGCGTGAGGCGCCAATTGTGCAAGGACATAGCACCACCACAATGCATGTCAGATTTAGTGAAAATGCCAGATTTAGTCCTTTGGTAACAAAAGTGGCGCAAGTTGGGCATGGGTGAATAAAAATTGGTGGGTGAAATGGTTTATGCTTTTCCCAGCGCGGGGGCGCTGGATTATGCGTCATGCACATATGGACAGTCGCGATTGATTTTTCGCGGGCCAAAACGCGATACAACGCGCGCCTTTGTCTCTGTGATCGGCGGATCCGAAGCCTATGGAAAATTTGTATCAGCGCCGTTTCCTGATTTGTTG
>CAWUUC010000316.1:0-2703 GCA_963924905.1 uncultured Paracoccaceae bacterium | reverse complement strand
AAGGCCAATCGGCGCGGCGGCAAAAGGGGCGATAAGGGCAGTGCGATGATTTGCAACACCGCGATCATATCTGAAAGTCGCGTGGTCATCGTCACAAAATTGGCGAGGGAAAGCGCACAAATCATCCGCAGGATCACTGTCGCCCAATTGGCATCGTGCCACAGGGCGACAATCACGATAAAGGGCCATATCGGGCGCAAGGCGCGCAGGCTTTGGCGGGCGAAGTCGGGGCCGCATGACAAAGTCAGCGCGATGATTGTCCCGGCGCAGAGACCCAAGATCACGGGGGATTTCAGTGCAAAAAATAGGATCGTTGCCGCGCAAAGGGCAGCCAGTTTTGTCCCCGCAGGCAGCCTATGTGCCCATGTTTTATGGGGCGATGTCAGCGTCAGCATCTTTGGCCCCTAAATCTGTCATCGCATCGATAAAATCCGGCAGGACGCGATCAGGTCGCCCGTCTGCGCGCACTTTTCCCGCCTCTAGCCAAATAACGCGATCTGCGCCCGCCATCGCGGCGGGATCGTGGCTGATGGTAATCAGGCGCTGCGGCAGGGTGGCAAGGCGGCGGGCCAAGCGCTGTTGCGTGGGCAGGTCCAGCCCCGCAAAAGGTTCATCCAGCAAAATGGTTTCGGGGGCCATGGCAAGGATCGACAATAGACACAGATAGTGGCGCTGTCCGCCTGATAAGGTATGGGTTGGCGCATCGGCCCAAGCGCTGCGACCTTCGCGCGCCAATAGATCAAGCGCGCTGCGGCGCGCAGTGGCATTGGTTTGTCCCATTTGAATAAGGCCAAAGGCAATTTCTTCGGCCACGGTGGGAAATAGGATTTGGTGATCTGGATTTTGAAACAAAATTCCGATCCGTGCCAGCATTTCTTTGCGCTGATCAGGGCGGATATCGTCGATGGTCACACTGCCCGCGGTGGCGGGAATCAATCCTGCGATCAAGCGCAACAGCGTGGTTTTGCCTGATCCGTTGCGGCCAATGATGCCAATACGCTGTTCGCGCAACTGCAATGTGAGAGGGCCAAGGATCAGGCGCCCATTCACGCTGACACTTGTCTGATCCAAGGCAATCATAGCGGCGTGGCGCGGATCAGGACCTGTCCGCGTGGCAGTTCAGTGGATAAAAAATCAGCTGCAAAGCCCGAGGCACGGGTAAGATAGGCCACATCCTCGGCCAGCATATGATAAGGGGCCCGCGCTGCGTGGGTGACGACACCGTCGGGTTGGCGAAACGGGGTCAAATAGGCATCCATCGGTGCGGTGAATACGGTAAACAACAACTTTTCCAAATGTGGCAAGCGGCTGCGGATCGATACAAGGGCGCGGCGCAGATGGTTTGCAGGCAAATGCGTGAAAACGGCAAAGGCAATGGCATGGGTGATGCAATCTGGCACGCGCGGCAGGCTGAAATCGGCATCTTCTATCAACTGCTCAAAAGGCAGGCGGGCGGGATCCGCCAACTCTGCATGGTGTCCTGCCCGCATGAGATCGCCTGACAAATCCGTGGCCCAGTAATGGCCTTGATCCAGATAGGGGACGGCGCGGCATCCCAAACGCAAAGATCCGGCACCGATGTCCAACAGGTGATGATGGGGATCAAGCCCTTGATCGAGCAGGATTTGCATTTGGATCAGGCCGGTTTCTTCCCAACGCCCGCCCACGATATCGCGGTGCCGCCCTTGGGCCAGAGCGTCTTTGAAAAAATCGGGCGCGTGATAGGGTGAGATATGCATTGGGTTGGTATAGCAGGGGGCGGGTCGATGGGAAAGATGGGGGGCATCGCGCCCCCCAGACCCCCCGCGGGATATTTGGACAACGGGGATGGCCATATGAAAACACGCGCCCGAATATGGGGCGCGTGTGATAGTCGGTCTAAGGATGATCAGGCCAAGGAAGGATCAATTGCCTTGCAAGCGGTGAGCAAGCCTTGGACGGCCTCAACGGATTTGTCGAACATCGCTTGTTCATCTGCTGACAAGGTGATGTTAACGATCCGTTCGATCCCACCGGCACCGATGATGGTCGGAACGCCCACATACATGCCCTTCAGGCCAAACTCGCCGTCACAATAGGCCGCGCAGGGCAAGATGCGCTTTTGATCCTTGAGGAAGGCTTCGGCCATTTCAATGGCAGATGTGGCAGGCGCATAAAATGCCGAACCTGTTTTCAAAAGGCCCACGATTTCAGCGCCGCCATCGCGGGTGCGCTGCACGATCGCATCCAATTTTTCTTGCGTCGTCCAGCCCATTGCGACCAGATCAGGCAGCGGAATGCCGCCCACGGTCGAATAGCGCACAGATGGCACCATCGTGTCGCCATGCCCGCCCAGAACAAAAGCCGTCACATCGCGCATCGAGACGTTGAATTCAACGGATAAGAAATGGCGGAAACGCGCGCTGTCCAAAACGCCTGCCATGCCAACCACCATATGATGCGGCAGACCCGAAAATTCGCGCAAGGCCCAAACCATTGCATCAAGCGGATTGGTGATGCAGATCACAAATGCATTTGGGGCATGGGCCTTGATGCCCTCGCCAACAGACTTCATCACCTTGAGGTTGATCCCCAGCAAATCATCGCGTGACATGCCCGGCTTGCGCGGCACACCTGCAGTGACGATGCAGACATCGGCGCCTGCGATATCGGCGTAGGAATTGGCGCCTTTCATCGCGGCGTCAAACCCTTCGGAGGGGCCAG
>CAWUUC010000315.1:0-3232 GCA_963924905.1 uncultured Paracoccaceae bacterium | reverse complement strand
TTTTGCCTACAGATCAGGCAGAAAACTTGCGCGCCCTTTGGGACGAGTTTGAGGCATCCGAAACCCCAGACGCCGTTTTCGCCAAATCATTGGACCGCGAGCAACCTGTGATGGCCAATCTGCAATCGGGGGGTGGCACATGGATCGAATATAATGTCACCGCCGAACAGTTAGACAACCGCGTTGGCGTCAAAATCGCGCGCGGTGCGCCCAAAATATGGACTTGGCTGCGGTCTAAAACCGCGGCTTATTTTGATCGGCCCTAAATTCGGTATACCATTGCATACTGTATTTGCATCGCCCTGATTTTATGCTATGGGCCCATGGTGACATTTTATCACCAAAGGGGCCAATATGACCAAAATCAAAGTAGCCAATCCTGTTGTCGAACTTGATGGCGATGAAATGACCCGCATCATCTGGGACTTTATCAAACAAAAGCTGATCCTGCCCTATCTGGATATTGATCTGAAATATTACGATCTTTCCATCCAAGAACGCGACCGTACCAATGATCAAATCACCATAGATGCCGCCGAGGCGATCAAACAGAATGGCGTTGGCGTCAAATGCGCGACCATCACCCCAGATGAAGGGCGTGTGGCCGAGTTTGGGCTCAAACAAATGTGGAAATCCCCCAATGGCACGATCCGTAACATCTTGGGTGGGGTGATCTTTCGTGAACCCATCATTTGCAAAAACGTGCCGCGCCTGGTGCCGGGATGGACCAAACCCATCGTGGTGGGGCGCCACGCCTTTGGCGATCAATACCGCGCCACGGATTTCCGATTTCCAGGATCAGGCAAACTGACGATGAAATTTGTGGGCGACGATGGCACGGTGATCGAACGCGACGTCTATACGGCCCCCTCCTCTGGCGTGTTTATGGGGATGTATAATTTAGACGACAGCATCTATGATTTTGCGCGCTCGTCGATGAATTACGGCTTGCTCAAGGGCTGGCCCGTCTATTTGTCCACGAAAAATACCATCCTCAAGGCCTATGATGGGCGCTTCAAAGATATTTTCCAAAAGGTCTATGAAGAAGAATTTGAACCCCAATTCAAAGCGGCAGGTATCTATTACGAACACCGCCTGATTGACGATATGGTGGCGTCCGCGATGAAATGGTCGGGCGGCTATATTTGGGCCTGCAAAAATTATGACGGCGATGTACAATCTGACACGGTCGCCCAAGGTTTTGGCAGCCTTGGTTTGATGACTTCGGTTTTGCTCACCCCAGATGGAAAAATCGTCGAGGCAGAGGCCGCCCACGGCACCGTCACCCGCCATTATCGCCAACACCAACAAGGCCAAGCGACCTCTACCAACTCTATCGCCTCGATCTTTGCATGGTCTGGCGGGCTGAAACACCGCGCCAAACTGGACGGCAATGACGCGCTGATGCGCTTTGCCACCACCCTAGAACAGGTCACTGTGACTACGGTGGAAGATGGCTGGATGACCAAAGACCTCGCCCTTTTGGTCGGTCCTGATCAAAAATGGCTGACCACCATGGGCTATTTGGAAAAAGTGGCAAGCTATCTCGACAAATCGCTCTCGCTCTAACACCCCTTCCCCGTTGCCCAAATATCCCACGGGGGTGCGGGGGTGTGAAACCCCCGCTTGGTGCCGCGGGTGCGGGGGTGTGACCCCCCCGCGATTGGCGACGGCGCTGCGCGACCCCCGCCTTTTTCTTTGGCCGCAAAGGTTCCTCTGGCCTTTCCTGCGATCTTAGGCTATCGGACCCGCAACCGTAGAAAACTGAAAGAGATCCCCCGATGGAGCTTCGCAACATCGCCATTATCGCGCACGTCGACCATGGCAAAACCACACTTGTCGACGAATTGCTGAAACAATCTGGCAGTTTCCGCGAAAATCAGGCCGTTTCTGAACGCGCCATGGACAGCAATGATATCGAGCGCGAGCGCGGCATCACCATTTTGGCCAAATGCACCAGCCTTGAATGGGATGGCTACCGCGTCAATATCGTCGACACCCCCGGCCACGCCGATTTCGGCGGTGAAGTGGAACGGATCTTGTCGATGGTGGACGGCGTTGTCTTGTTGGTGGATGCCGCCGAAGGTCCGATGCCGCAAACGAAATTTGTGACCTCCAAGGCGCTGGCTTTGGGTTTGCGCCCTATTGTGGTCTTGAACAAAGTCGATAAACCCGACGCAGAGCCTGACCGCGCCCTGAATGAGGTGTTTGATCTTTTCGCCAATTTGGGTGCCACGGATGAGCAGTTGGATTTCCCCGTGCTTTATGCCTCGGGGCGTTCGGGATGGGCAGATGCGGAATTGGATGGGCCACGTTCGGGCCTGAAGGCCTTGTTTGATTTGGTGATCAAACACGTTCCCCAGCCCGCACAAATTGCGCGCCGCGCGGAACCTTTCCAAATGCTGGCAACCACGCTTTCGGCCGATCCCTCCATTGGTCGTATTCTGACGGGCCGTGTTGAGGCAGGAACCCTAAAGGCGGGCGAAACCCTTAAGGCGCTGTCGCGCGACGGCGAACGGATTGAACAATTCCGCGTCACGAAAGTCTTGGCTTACCGCGGTCTTGTCCAAACCCCGATTGATGCGGCCGAGGCAGGCGATATCGTCACCCTTGCAGGCATGAGTAAGGCCACCGTGGCAGATACGCTGTGCGCTTTGGAAATTGATGTGCCAATTCCCGCCCAGCCCATTGATCCACCGACCATTTCGGTGACCTTTGGCATCAATGACAGCCCCCTTGCTGGCAAAGAAGGCAGCAAAGTTCAAAGCCGTATCATTCGCGAACGTCTGATGCGCGAAGCCGAGGTGAATGTGGCGATCAAAGTGACCGACACCCCTGGTGGCGATGCCTTTGACGTGGCAGGGCGCGGCGAATTGCAGATGGGTGTTTTGATCGAAAATATGCGCCGCGAAGGGTTTGAGCTGTCGATTGCCCGCCCCCGCGTCTTGTTTCAAGAAATTGATGGCGTGCGCCATGAACCCATTGAAGAAGTCACGATCGACGTAGATGACGAATACACAGGCGCTGTGATCGAAAAGCTGACAGGTCCGCGCAAGGGCGATCTGGTCGAAATGAAACCCGCAGGCGCTGGCAAAACGCGGATCATCGCACATGTGCCATCACGCGGGCTGATCGGTTATCACGGTCAGTTCATGACCGATACGCGCGGTACAGGCGTTCTGAACCGTGTGTTCCACGATTGGGCACCCCATAAGGGTGCGATTGAAGGTCG
>CAWUUC010000314.1:0-2520 GCA_963924905.1 uncultured Paracoccaceae bacterium | reverse complement strand
GCGCGGCTCGGGTGCGTGAAGGGTATTGGGCGGTAAATCCTGCGCCAGTCGCGCCAAAAAATCAGAATCGCAAGGGTTCAACATCATAAGCCTATTTTGGAATCGTATGGGCCAATGCGGCAATTGCGGCTGCCGAATTTGCGTTGCGCGCCGTAACTGCCAGTTTTTGTGTCGCCGCCAATTTTGTCGCCAAATTTGATCGTCCTATCCCTGATGGCGCGTGCAGATAAACCGCTGACTTTGTAAATGTAACGGCCTCGTCGCGCGCGGCAAGGGCTGTCAAGGATTTCACATCTTCGGCCGCAAAAGGACCGTCCAAGAAAAAGATATGCACCAAAGCGCCATCGGCACGCGCTGCCTCGGAATAAGGGTTCGCGGCAAGCACCGCCTCAAACCCCGCCAAAGACAAAAAGAACATCTTGGGCGCAAATCCAAATCGGTCGCGCATTCCCACTGCAATCAACGCGTCGAGATTCTTGATTCCATTGTCAGCAAAGACAACATTGCCGCTTTGGATATGGGTTTGCACATGGGCTAGGCCCAGTTCGACCAGCATTTGGCGAAACTCTGGCATTGGCAGACGGTTTGCGCCCCCAACATTGACGCCTCGCAACAACAGCACTTTAATTTCGTTCATGGGGTACTCCAATGCGATCCCCAACCGTGCCAGCGTAGGACTGGCCTTGGCCTTAACCTACGTCTGTGCGGCCGCGTCGATCGCCTCTTAGATTTGCGTATAGCACATGGTTTCGCCAACGCCCGTTGATTTGCAAATAAGATTGCGCAACGCCTTCATATTTAAAGCCACTTTTTTCCAAAACCCCGCGCGAGGCGGTGTTTTCGGGCAAACAAGCGCTTTCGACGCGTGACAAGTCCATTTTGACAAAAGCGTGATGGGTGACTGCGACAACCGCCTCGCGCATATAGCCTTGGCGCACGAACGGGGCCCCAATCCAATAGCCCAAAGTACCTGCTTGGACGGGTCCACGGCGGATATTATCCAAGGTGATTGCCCCCAAAAGGCATTGATCGATTCGGCGAAACATCAAAAGGGGCAGCGCCGTGCCCGATGATTCGGCCTTGGACGACCAATAGACCCGATTGGTAAAGGCGCGGCGCGTCAGATGATCATGCGCCCAAACGGGTTCCCACGGGGTCAAATGCGCCGCAGAATTGGCACGCAAATCCGCCCAAGCCCGAAAATCGCCATGCGTTGGCAGTCGCAACACCATCCGTTCGGTGTGCAACAAGGGGCGCTTGCGAAAAAACATCAGGCCGCCAATGCCTTGCGGATCGCGTCCAATGAGGGGGCCGACTTTACAGGCCCATAGAGTGCCAGGGCCGCATCGGCCCCGATCATCTCGCCCGCATAGCGGCGCACGTCAGCGGTCGTCACGGCATCAATTTTGGCAACCGATTCGTCAATATCTGGCACGCGATCATAAATAGCCAGCAGGCGCGCAATGCGTTCGGCGCGGCTGGATGGGCTTTCAAGCCCCATCAACATTCCCGCCTTAATTTGCGCGCGCGCACGCGCCACTTCGGCCTCGGACATATCGTCTGCAGCGCGTTTCAGCTCTTGCACGGTCAAATGCGTCAGCGATTTGATATCGCCCGCTGATGTCCCCGCATAAAGGGTGATTTGTCCTGCATCCTCATAGGCCCCCGATTGGGCGAAAATCGAATAGCAAAGTCCATGTTCTTCACGGATTTTTTGGAACAAGCGGCTGGACATCCCACCGCCCATCGCCATGGCATAGATTTGGGCGGCGTGAACATCGGCATGGCGATAGCTGGGGGCATCAAAGGCCATCGCGAAATGCACCTGTTCCAGCTTTTTCACCTCGCGCCGTTCTAAACCGCGAAATTGTGCAGGCTGGAATGTGGTCGCAGGCTTTGCCGTCATCGCCCCAAAAATATCGGTGGCTTGGGCGACGATGGCATCGTGATCAACCGCGCCTGCAGCCGATAAGATCATCTGCCCCGGTCCATAATGCGTACCAACAAAGCCCTGCAAATCATCGCGTGAAAAATTGCTTACGCGTTCCTCTGGTCCTAAAATCGTGCGGCCAAAAGGTTGATCGGGGTAAGATACCTCTTGGAGCCAATCAAATACGATATCATCTGGCGTGTCCAAGGATTGCCCAATTTCTTGCAAAATAACGCCGCGCTCAATTTCGATTTCTTTGGGATCAAAGACGGGATTTAGGACGATATCGCCGATGACATCTAAGGCAAGGGCGACATCCGCCTGCAACACCCGTGCATAATAGGCTGTCAACTCGCGGGATGTATAGGCGTTTATATAACCGCCAACATCTTCGATCGCCTCGGCGATTTGCAAAGATGTGCGCCGCGCCGTTCCCTTAAATGCCATATGTTCAAGAAAATGCGCGATGCCATTTTGCTGCACCGTTTCATGACGCCCGCCCGCCATCACCCAAACGCCCGCCGATGCAGATTTCAACCCCGGCATATCTTCGGTCACAATACGAAAGCCGTTGGGCAATGTGGTCAGGC
>CAWUUC010000313.1:0-4160 GCA_963924905.1 uncultured Paracoccaceae bacterium | reverse complement strand
TTGCGGGTGAGCAACCATTGCGCGCCAATGGCGGCCTTGCCAAGCAGGTTCCAATATTTATAAAGGGTAATCGGCTGTTTCGCCTGAAATTGCATATAAATTTCGAGGTGGTCTTGCAAATTCGCCCCAACGCCCGCGCGATCTGCCACCACCTCGATCCCATGGTCTCGCAAGTGCTGGGCGGGCCCGATACCCGACAACATCAACAATTTTGGTGTATTGATCGAAGAGGCCGCCAGGATCACCTCGGCCTTTGTATAGATCACCTCGCGCGCGCCGCCCCGTTCTATCTCGACACCAATTGCGCGATTGCCGTCCATCACCACACGCCGCGCAAACCCGCGCAACAAGGTAACATTGCCCGCTTTGATCGCAGGGCGCAGATAGGCGGTGGCAGCCGACCAACGTTGGCCTTTGTAAATCGTGGCCTCGAACGCGCCGAAACCTTCTTGTTGCGCGCCATTATAGTCTTGAGTGACCGGATAGCCTGCCTCGCGCCCTGCAGCAATAAAGGCAGCAAACAACGGATTCTTGCGTGGACCGCGCGTGATGTGCAAAGGACCGTTCTTGCCGCGAAAGGCTGGATCGCCCGTGGCTGTGCCATCCGCCTCGCCGTGCCATGTCTCCATCCTTTGAAAATAGGGAAGAACATCCGCATAAGACCAACCTTGCGCGCCCATCCTTTCCCAAGTGTCAAAATCGCGCGCATGACCGCGCACATAGACCATGCCATTGATGCTGCTTGATCCACCAATCACCTTGCCACGCGGCGTGGCCAATCGGCGGTTGTTCAAATAGGGCTCGGGTTCAGAGGAAAAACCCCAGTCATACATGGACATATTCATCGGATAAGACAGAGCAGCAGGCATTTGAATAAAGGGGCCTGCATCTGTGCCACCTTGTTCAATCACGATCACCGACTTGCCAGCGGCCCCCAGCCGATACGCAAGGGCCGACCCTGCCGAGCCTGACCCCACAATGACATAATCCGCCTTCATTTCATCTGATCCCGCAATTGAACTGTCACATAATCTTGCGCCATTTGCACGGCGGCTGCGCCATCAGAGGCGCCCGTCGCCAAAGCTTCGCGCAGATAAAGCCCGTCAATCATCGCCGCGAGACCCGCGGCAATGGCTTCGGCGCGCGGCCCCGCCATTGGGCGCAGCGCATAGAGTAAATTCGACCGAAGTCGGCTGTAATAAACGGCCAAGAGGCGCCGCGCCTCTGGCACAGTTTGGGCCAAGACCCAAAAGTTCAACCATGCCCCCACAACATCCCTCCGAAAATTTGTCGCCGAGAAAGAGGCCACCAAAATCGCGCGCAATCGCGCATCAGACCCCTCAGCAAGCGCCAAACCGCCCCGTACCTCGGCGGCATAAATCGCCATCACATGACGCATGGCGGCCAAGAATATCTCTTCTTTGCTGCCAAAATAATGATGCGCCAAGGCGCTGGACATGCCCGCGCGCCGCGCAATTTGCGCGACGGTGACATCCAATGATCCTTTTTGCCCGATTTCAACAATCGTGGCTTTGACCAGCGCGGCCTTTCGGATAGGCTCCATCCCAACTTTAGGCATTTTGTCGGTTCCAAAGATTCTTCTTGCCAAACCGACTAAGCTTGAAGTTTATTGACTCGTCAATCAACAAAAAAACAGGGGGCCTCTTATGACCGTTCGTTCTACACTGCTTGCAACTGCTGTGACCTTTGCCATGGCGGGTTCCGCCTTTGCGGCGGGTTGTGACAAAGTCGTTTTCTCGGATGTGGGCTGGACCGACATCACCGCGACCACTGCGGCCACATCCTTGGTGCTGACCGCGCTGGGATATGAGACGGAAACAAAAATCTTGTCCGTTCCCGTGACCTATACGGGCCTTGCGGGGGGGGATGTGGATGTATTCTTGGGCAACTGGATGCCAACGATGGAGGCTGATATTGCCCCCTATCGTGATGCAGGCACGGTTGAAACCGTCCGCACCAACCTGGAGGGTGCAAAATATACCCTAGCAACCAATGCCGCAGGTGCCGCCCTTGGGATTGCAGATTTCAAAGATATTGCCGCGCATAAAGACGCGCTGGAAGGGAAGATTTACGGCATTGAGCCTGGCAACGACGGCAATCGTCTGATTTTGGACATGATCGCAACTGGACCCTTCGGTTTGGACGGCTTTGAGATTGTTGAATCCTCAGAAGCGGGTATGCTGGCCGAAGTCGCCAATAAAGACAAAGATGCACAGCCGATCATCTTTCTTGGCTGGGAACCACATCCGATGAATGCCAATTTTGATATGACCTATCTGGCAGGTGGCGACGATTATTTCGGTGCAAATTTTGGTGAAGCGATCGTCAACACCAATGTACGGGCAGGTTATGTCGCTGAATGTGCCAATACTGGCAAATTGCTGCAGAATCTGTCCTTCACGCTGGCCATGGAAAATGAGATAATGGGTGCGATTTCGGATGATGGTACGGATCCAACTGAAGCGGCAAAGACTTGGCTTGCGGCGAACCCAAGCGTTTGGGAAGGCTGGCTGGACGGCGTCACCGCCAAAGATGGCGGCGATGCCAAAGCGGCTGTAGCGGCCGCCTTGCAATAAGCGAAAGACTGGTTTTGAACGAACGGCTGGGGGCATCGCGCCCCCAGACCCCCGCGGGATATTTGGCCAACGGGGAAGCATAGAAGGCGTGCGATGGACTGGATCACCGACCATAAGATTCCCGTCGGCAAGACGGCAAAGTCCGTGTTTGATTGGATGCGGGATAATTTAGGCGGGGTGTTTGACGCAATTTCAGCCGTAATGGAATGGCTGATTGCAGCGATTTTATGGCTGCTGCAAACGCCAAACCCGATGGTGATCATTGCGCTGGCGCTGGCGCTGACATGGGCGTTGCAGCGCAATTGGAAAACCTGTTTTGGGGTTCTTTTGGGGTTTTTGTTTATTTTAAACCAAGGTTATTGGAAAGAAACAACGCAAAGCCTGACATTGATCTTGTCGTCATGTGTGGTTTGCATGGGAATTGGCGTGCCTGTCGGCATCATGGCGGCACATCGGCCGAAATTATACCGCCTTATGGTGCCGTTTTTAGATTTGATGCAGACCTTGCCGACCTTTGTCTATTTGATCCCTGCGATTGTGTTTTTTGGGTTGGGGGCGGTGCCTGGTTTAATTGCGACCGTGATTTTCGTGCTACCTGCGCCGATCCGATTGACCCAGTTGGGGATTTCATCAACACCAACCGCATTGTTAGAGGCCGCAACAGCCTTTGGCGCAACGCCCAAGCAGCGACTTTGGAAAGTAGAGTTGCCCTATGCAATGCCACAAATCATGGTGGGGTTGAACCAAACCATTATGCTGTCCTTGTCGATGGTGGTGATTGCTGCCTTGGTTGGGGCCAATGGCTTGGGCGTTCCCGTCATTCGCGCGCTGAATTCTGTCAACACAGCTTTGGGATTTGAATCTGGCTTTATCATCGTCGTGGTGGCGGTGCTGCTCGACAGAATGTTGAGGGTTAAATGAGCATTGCCGTAGAGTTTGACCGCGTCTCTATTGTGTTTGGCGAGGATCCGAAGAGCGCGCTGCCCTTGATGGATCAAGGGCTGACACGCAGCGAGATCCAAGAAAAGACGGGGCAAATCTTGGGGGTGCATGATTGCAGCCTGACTGTGGCCACGGGGGAAATCTTGGTCCTTATGGGCCTGTCGGGATCTGGAAAATCGACCTTATTGCGCGGGGTTAATGCGCTAAACCCGGTGGTGCGGGGTGAGGTGCGGGTCAATGATGGCACGGGAATGGTCTCTGTGACGCGTGCAGCGCCGCATGATTTGCGCGCCTTGCGCTTGTCGCGCATTGCGATGGTGTTTCAGGCCTTTGGCCTGCTGCCCTGGCGGACGGTGCGCGATAATGTGGGCCTTGGATTGGAGCTGGCAGGGCAAACCCCAGCCCAGCGCCGCGCCAAAGTCGATCAGCAACTGGCCTTGGTGAACTTGTCGCAATGGGCGGATCGCAAAGTTGGGGAACTTTCGGGCGGTATGCAGCAGCGGGTGGGTTTGGCCCGCGCCTTTGCGACAGACGCCCCCATTCTGTTGATGGATGAGCCATTTTCGGCGCTTGATCCTTTGATCCGTGCCCGCCTGCAAGATGAGTTACTGGATCTGCAAT
>CAWUUC010000312.1:0-6764 GCA_963924905.1 uncultured Paracoccaceae bacterium | reverse complement strand
CCCTTTTCGCGCACCGAAGAAGGCAAGATTTACCAGCGTCCTTTCGGGGGCCACACCACCGAATACGGCGAAGGCCCGCCTGTGCAGCGCACCTGTGCCGCCGCTGACCGCACAGGCCACGCGATCTTGCACACGCTTTATGGGCAGTCGTTGAAAAACAACGCCGAGTTTTATATCGAATATTTCGCGCTGGATTTGATCATCACCGATGGGCGTTGCACAGGCATTGTGGCGTGGAAATTGGATGATGGCACGCTGCATGTGTTTAACGCCAAAATGGTCGTGCTGGCGACAGGCGGCTATGGCCGCGCCTATTTCAGCGCCACATCCGCCCATACCTGCACAGGTGACGGCGGTGGCATGGTGGCACGGGCGGGCCTGCCCTTGCAGGATATGGAGTTTGTGCAATTCCACCCCACGGGTATTTATGGGTCAGGCTGTCTTATTACTGAGGGCGCGCGCGGCGAAGGCGGCTATCTGACCAATTCGGAAGGCGAGCGTTTTATGGAACGCTATGCCCCCCATTACAAAGATTTGGCGCCCCGCGATTATGTGTCGCGCTGCATGACGATTGAAATCCGCGAAGGGCGCGGTGTTGGCCCCAACAAGGACCATATCCACCTGCACCTGGACCACTTGCCGCGTGAGGCATTGGATCTGCGTCTACCTGGGATCACGGAATCAGCGCGCATTTTTGCAGGCGTCGATCTGCATAAGGAACCGATCCCAGTGCTGCCAACCGTTCACTACAATATGGGTGGCATCCCAACGAATTATTGGGGTGAGGTGTTAAACCCCACCGCGACCAACCCCGATGCCACCTTTCCGGGTCTGATGGCCGTGGGCGAGGCCGGCTGTGCATCCGTCCATGGTGCCAACCGTCTGGGGTCAAACAGTCTGATCGATCTGGTGGTCTTTGGTCGCGCTGCGGCCATTCGGGCAGGTGAAATCGTCAATCCAAAAGAACGTAATACAGATATCAACCGCGCCGAAGTCGATAAGGTGCTAGCGCGCTTTGACGCCACCCGTCATGCCAGCGGCACTGTGCCAACAGCGGAACTGCGGTTGGATATGCAAAAGACGATGCAAGCAGATGCAGCGGTGTTCCGCACAGATAAGACCTTGGGCGAAGGCGTCAAAAAAATGACCGAGATTGCCGCCAAAATGTCTGATATAAAGGTCACAGATCGGTCCATGGTTTGGAACAGTGATTTGATGGAAACATTCGAACTTCAAAACTTGATGCCAAACGCTTTGGCCACGATTGTGGGGGCCCATGCCCGCACCGAAAGCCGTGGTGCCCATGCCCATGAGGATTACGCAACGCGCAACGACGACGAATGGCGCAAACATACTTTGGCTTGGGTTGATGGGTCGTCAGTGAAACTGGATTACCGCCCAGTTCACAAAGACCCGCTGACATCTGAAGCAGCAGGCGGGATTTCCTTGAAAAAAATTGCTCCCGCCGAAAGGAAGTTTTGATGTCAATGACAGGCCGCCTAGGGATGGTTCTGACCGCCTTGACCGTTATGGCGGCCTGCAATCCGCAAGAAACGGCGCAAGATATCACCCGCCAAGCGGCACGCTCTGTGATTGTGCCTGTCTTGGCCGCGCAAATGCCCAGCCCCCTCGCCGAAGCGGGCGCGGATTGTATCATTCAATATGCGACATTGGACGATCTGCGCGGTCTTGCTGTTGATTTTGGCAATTCGGCTGGGACCAGCACTGTTCAAAATGTAACGCGACTGATCGCCAAACCTCAGGTGCTCACTTGCTTTGCCCAAGGTGCGATCCCCGTGATCGCCAGTCTGTGATGAACAAAGTTTTGCCCCTGCTTTTCCCGATTTTGGCGGCCTGTGGTCCTGTGTCTATCGATCAGGCAGAGCGCGCATGCGCCCCGCGTGCCTATCTGGCCCAAAAGCCGCAAAGCAGCATTGGCGTGCGGTTTAATTCAGACGGTACACAACAAGTAGGTGCGAGTTTTGGCGTTTCCAGCGATTATATTGCGGGTCGTGATCCGATAGATGTGTTTCGGGCCTGTGTGCTAGATCGTTCGGGTCAGGTGACGACCCGCAGCTATCTTGATTATCCCAATCGGTGATCGGGGAAATAGGATGGCACGGCTTGCACCAATGCAGCATTTTCAAGATGTAACGGTGATGCCGTTGTCCCAATTGCGCCGCCATGTCGCGCAAGGCGGACCGATTTGGCCTGATTTTGAAAAGCAAATTGGCCCGCGCCAATGTCGCAGTGGTGTTCCATCTGATCTGCCGCCTTCGCGGCCCCGTCAGACATCTGCTCTGACAACGCCCGCCGTTTGGTGCGGCACCTTGGACCATCATTTTGGACATCTGATCGCTGAGCATCTTTCGCGTCTGCCGCAGTCTTTAGATGAACGTCCAGATGATCTATTTTTATTCGCACTCGAGGTGGGACGCACCAAAAAAGATGTGCCGGACTGGATATGGCAGATTTTGGACTGGTATGGCGTACCGCGTGGACAAATCCACATCGTCACGACGCCTTTACAGGTGCAAGACCTTTATGTGGCCCCGCAGGCCGAAATGTTAGGTGCTTTCGATCTGCAAGATGCCTATCTTGACTTGCTTGATCAAAACACCCAGCGGCAGAATTTGTCGGTGATCCCATCATCCGTGACCTATGTTTCGCGCGCGGGCATGGTCTTGCAGGGGCTGGGGGGGCATGCGGGCGAGGGCTATTTGGTCGATGTTTTGGCGCGACTTGGGGTCCAAGTCTTTGATCCTGCAGGCCATACTATCGTAACGCAAATGGCGGTTTACGCAGGGGCAAAATCACTGATTTTTGCAGAAGGATCTGCGATCTATGGCCGAAATCTTTTAGGGCGTGTTGACCAGAACATCCATATTTTGCGCCGCAGACGGGGACGTGACCTTGGTGCGATGCATTTGGGTAAACGGTGTCAATCGCTGCAATTTTATGCCGCTGCGGGTCGTACACTTGTTGCGCAAAAAGAAGTGGGCCACACCCTCTATCACCGCAACGCAGCCCTGTATAATTTGTCAGTCATTTTCGCCCTGTTCGATGATTTGGGCTGTGATCTTGCCAGTCATTGGGATGACGCCGCCTATCACGAGGCGGTGCGCTGTGACTTAATCGGCTGGATGGAAAATTGCCCTTGCCACCCTGACCAATTTCTAAAAAACCTAGATATCCTGACGGATGCTGGTTTCCAACTTGAGGGGCCGATGCCCCTTTCGCAGACACTGACGCACGGCGCGCAGCCGGCTTGAAAGGATAGAAGATGGTTCAATTCACCCTGCCAAAGAATTCAAAAATCCGCACGGGCAAAACCTGGCCAAAGCCTGATGGTAAAAATGTGCGTAAATTTCAGATTTACCGCTGGACGCCCGATGATGGTGAAAATCCGCGCGTCGACACCTATTTTCTGGATATGGACAGCTGCGGGCCGATGGTCCTTGACGCGTTGATCAAAATCAAAAATGAGATCGATCCGACTCTAACCTTTCGGCGGTCATGCCGTGAAGGGATTTGCGGATCATGTGCGATGAATATCGACGGGATCAACACTTTGGCGTGTATTTACGGCTTGGATGAGGTCAAGGGCGATGTCAAAATCTATCCCCTGCCGCATATGCCTGTCGTGCGCGACCTGATCCCCGACTTGACCCATTTTTATGCCCAACACGCCAGTATCATGCCGTGGTTGGAAACCAAAACCAATCGCCCCGCCAAAGAATGGCTGCAATCCATTGATGATCGCGCAAAATTGGACGGGGTTTATGAATGTGTCATGTGTGCCTGCTGCAGCACCTCTTGCCCTTCCTATTGGTGGAATGGCGATAAATATTTAGGGCCAGCGGCCTTGCTGCACGCCTATCGTTGGATCGTGGACAGCCGCGATGAGGCGACAGGCGAGCGATTGGATGATCTGGAAGATCCGTTCAAACTGTATCGCTGCCACACGATCATGAATTGCACCAAAACCTGTCCCAAGGGCCTAAACCCTGCCGCGGCCATCGCCGAAATCAAGGGGATGATGGTCAATCGCGTGGTGTAATGGGATATTAATCGGGCGCTAGCAATAGCGCTCGATCGCCATCAGTTGGTGATCACCGTATCGGTCGCCTTCGGCAAAGCCGGCGGGCAAGATACGCTCTATCTCGGCCAGATCATCTGCTGAAAGATCAATGTCTTGCACCCATTCGCGCAGATTTTCTGCCTTGCGCGTCCCGGGGATCGGGATCAGATGCGGGCCCTGCGCCAAAACCCATGCCAGCGCGGTTCCCGCTGTTGTCCAGCCCCGCGCAGCGCAAAACGCGCGAAATACATCAATTTTGGCTGTATTTGCGGAAAAATTTGGTTCCATAAATCGCGGATTGCTGCCGCGAAATCCGTCATCTGGTTGGGCCAGCGCCACATCGCCCAACATCCCGCGCGCCAGCGGCGAAAACGGGATAAAGGCCACCCCAAGGCGTTCGCATTCTTGGATCACGCCCAATTCGGGTTGGCGGGTCCACAGGCTGTATTCGTTTTGCACCGCGCGGCAAGGATGGATCGCATGCGCTGCCCGCAAGGTGTAGGGCGCGATTTCTGACAGACCATATCCGCCGATCTTACCCTCTTCGATCATGCGCGACAGGGTGCCGATCACCTCATCCAAGGGGCGGGAATGTTCGCGGCGGTGGATATAGAACAACTCAACATGATCACGACCAAGGCGGCGCAAAGATGCCTCAAGCTCATGGCGCAAATGCGTCTCAGAATTATCGATATGACGGGGTGGACCGCTGGCATAACTGGCCTTGGTCGCCAAAACCAATTGGGGTTTACGACTGGCCAACCATTTGCCCAAGACCGTCTCTGATATCCCCATGCCGTAAATATTGGCGGTATCAATGAAATCAATGCCGACGTCCAACATCGCATCCAAACAAGCCAAACTTTGTGCCTCAGTCGTGTCGCCAAAAATTCCGCCCAGCGACATTGCGCCAAAACCTATTTCGGACACCATCGGCCCATTGGCCCCAAGCTGTCGTTGTTTCATAGCTGTTCCTCAAATGCGGCTGCCAAGGCACATTCAACCATTGCGCCAAAACTGCGTTCCCGTTGGTCGGCGGGCAGGGCCTCATGGGTTAGAATGTGGTCTGAAATTGTCAAAACCGCCAAGGCACGTCGCCCATATCGCGCCGCCAAAGTGTAGAGTTCTGCCGCCTCCATTTCGACGCACAGCGTGCCATGGCGCTGCAATTGATCCGACAGATCGGGGCGTTCGTCGTAGAATGTATCAGACGAATAAATCCCGCCAACATGAACAGGCACCCCAATCGCCTGCGCCGCCTTATGTGCCGCGATCAATAACCCAAAATCGGCGCAGGGCGCAAAGTGGGTTTCGCGGAAAATACTTTGCGACGGGCTGCCGCAGGTGCTGGCCGTTTGCGCCAAAACAACATCACGCACCTTGATGCGCGGTTGCAGCGCCCCCGCAGAGCCGATGCGGATCAAAGTCTTTGCATCATAATCGCGGATCAATTCATTGGCATAGATCGACAGGGATGGCATCCCCATGCCCGATCCATGAATCGTCACCCGATGCCCGCGCCAAGTGCCCGTATACCCCAACATGCCACGCACTTCGTTGACCAAAATAGGATTGTCCAAATAGGTCTGTGCCGCCCATCGCGCACGATACGGATCACCCGGCAATAAGACGGTTTCAGCAATATCGCCCGCTTTGGCGCCAATGTGATGTGTCATGACCTTCCCCTGATTTCGTCAAATTGTCCCAGCCAGCCCAGATGCAAAATGTTACACGCCAAACCGTATCAAGTGGATCACAGCCTGTCACCTTAGGCAATTGCACAAGACGCGATCAACCGCTAATCTATACAAAACGAGATTGATTTTATGACCAACACTATTGATTTGGTAATGATTTGTGGGCGACGGCCCAGCTTATTGGCGCGCACCTTGGCCAGTTTTGGTGAATTGGTTTTTCCCCATTTCAGATTTTCCAATGTTATCGTCAATCTTGACCCCTTTATGGGCGATCCATCCGATGGTGACGCCTGCGCCGAAATGCTGAGAGATGCTTTCCCGCAAGTCATGATTTTTCGTCCCGACGTCCCAGGGTTTGCCGCAGCCGTAAAGCGCGCTTGGTCCGCGACCAGCAGTGATTTTGTTTTTCACATGGAAGATGACTGGATTGCGCTCGACCCGATCACGCCTGCGTCGATGTTGGCACTGATGCAGCCCGATGATGTCCAAGCCGTCACATTGGTCTGCGCCACCAAACACACGCGCGGTCTACCGCATCAAACCAGTCGCCGCATCACGCGCGGCCCACGTGGCTATATCATCGGCGATGAATTGATTAATGCGTTTTCGACCAGCCCAGGGATGTTTAAAGGTCCATTTTTGCGCCAAGCGGCAGATTTACTGGATGTGCGTTTTGATCCTGAAAAACAATTCTTCAAGCAATTAAATCCCGCATTAGAGGAATTAGCCCTGCCAAACCGCTGTATGTTTTTGCGCGGCACCACCCAAGGTAACGCGGTGGCTGATATCGGCCGCGACTATCGGGATCAGTTCAAACTGAAAAAAAGCCTAGTCGATGGTCAGGCCATTTGGGAAGAACTGCCTTAGGCCTGATCAACCAAGGTGACCAAATCCATCATAATGCGGTTCAGTTCGAAATCTTTGGGGGTATAGACCCGCGCAACCCCCACCCTTCGCAAATCTGCGGCATCCTCATCTGGAATGAT
>CAWUUC010000311.1:0-3238 GCA_963924905.1 uncultured Paracoccaceae bacterium | reverse complement strand
TGGCTGGATCAGGGGGCTGCCCCCTCCTTTACCTTGGCCGAACTTGGCCCTGGGCGCGGCACATTGATGGCCGACATCTTGCGCGCCACCCGTCAGGTTGCGGGGTTTCATCAGGCAGCCCAGATCCACCTGATCGAGGCATCCGCCCAATTGCGCGCGACCCAGCGTGCAGCCCTTGCCGATTATCTGCCGACATGGGCGGATGATGTATCCACCTTGCCACACGCGCCCTTGTTTTTGGTCGCCAATGAATTTTTTGATGCTTTGCCCATCAAACAGTTTCGTCGAGAGGGCGATTTGTGGTGCGAAACCTTGGTTGGGGCCGATGGCGACAGCCTTATCTTTGGAAAGTCCGCCCCAAAGCCCGCCCTTTCGGCACGTTTAACGGATACAAAACAAGGCGATATCGTAGAGGTCTGCCCCACAGCCCAAGGGATCATGCACCAAATCGCATCGCGGATCACCGCTTTTGGTGGTGCGGCCCTGATTATTGATTATGGTGGCTGGAACGGGGTTGGCGATACGTTTCAGGCGATGTCGGCACACCAATATGTCGCCCCCCTAGCAGCACCTGGTACCGCAGACCTGACCGCCCATGTCGATTTCGCAGCTCTAGCCCACGCGGCATCAGGATGCAGTTACACCACCCAAGGCGCTTTTTTGGCACGCCTTGGAATTGCGCAGCGCGCCGCGCAATTGGGCAAATCTCTGCCACCCGACAAGCTGGATCTCCATCTTCAGGCAACCAATCGCTTGACCGCAGCCACCGAAATGGGTGAGTTGTTCAAAGTTCTTGGCATAGCGCCGCAGGCAGCGCCCCCGCTTGCGGGATTTGATCTAGGTGAAAGATGTTAGAGATTATAACCTCTGCCAGTTTGGCCCCGCGCCATGGGTTTTTCACGCGTAAAGGGGGAGCATCCTCTGGTATTTTCGCGGGGTTGAACTGTGGACTGGGGTCAAGTGATCAAACCGACATCGTCACCATCAACCGCGCGCGGGTTGCCGAAGCTATGGGGACAGACCATCTGGTCACGGTCCATCAAACGCATTCTGCGATTGCATTGCCTATCTCGGGGGCCCCGACAGGTGCGCTTGCAGCAGAAGCAGATGCCATGGTCAGCAATACCCCAAATATTGCCTTAGGGATTCTAACAGCGGATTGTCAGCCCGTTTTGTTTGCAGATGCAACAGCAGGGGTGATTGGCGCGGCCCATGCGGGATGGAAAGGTGCAAAAGCTGGCGTTCTTGAGGCGACTTTGGACGCGATGGAAAGATTGGGCGCCACGCGGGGCAATATCAACGCCGTGATTGGTCCTTGCATCTCGCAGGCGGCCTATGAAGTCGGGCCAGAGTTCTTTGAAGCTTTCACCGATGACGACCCACACTCACAGCGATTTTTTGCAAATGGATCTGGGCAAAAAATGCTGTTTGATTTGCCTGCCTATGGTCTTTGGCGAATGCGCGAGGCGGGTATCGGTCACGCGGAATGGTGCGGTCATTGCACCTATGGCGCACCAGAGCGATTTTTTTCTTATCGACGCACCACCCATTTGGGCGAGGCAGATTATGGCCGCCTGATTTCGGTGATCAGGCTGTAAGTCGCCCCATATTTTCCAATCCGCACCAAACTGCTGCTGCAAGTGGAAAATACTGCACATTCAGGGCGGCCAACGCCCCTTGCGAAAGGCGAAATGATGAAATCTGATCGTCGATGGTTAGCGTCCGTGCTGCGCGCGGTCAAAGCACATGTCGATGCCTTGGGCAAAAGGCGCAGGCCGTGCATCATAAGGCATCAAGGTATTTGCGATCATGGCATTTGCGATCATGGCAGGGGAATTTTGCAGCTTTTGCCTTGCGACATCCCATTTCATCGAAAATCTGGAAACAGTTTGTTGCGCCATCTAACTGAGGCAAAATTGTGTTTTCATTTGGACTTTCGGAAAATTTGTGGCACATCTTATTTGTGTTGACGCGGGCCTTGCATCTTGATGCGATCGTGCCTGATAAACTTTCTCGGGCGACCGAGACGGGGGACACGCTCAGTTCTGGCCGCCCCGATGCTCCTCTGGCATCATAAGGGGCGGCCTAAACATTTGTGGCAATCGAGAGTTTATCTAGGCTGATTTAGCCAAGCGCGCCTCTAGCACATCAAAGGGCAGACCAGGTTCTTGTTTCGCGCAGCGAATGACAAGGCTGGTTTTGACCGATGCCACATTATCCGCAGACAGCAGTTGTTCGGTCAAAAAGTTTTGAAAGCTGCTTAAATCGGGGGCCACGCATTTCAAAATAAAATCAATCTCTCCGTTAAGCATATGGCATTCGCGCACCAAAGCCCATTCGCGACAGCGACCTTCAAAGGCGGCAAGGTCCGACTCGGCTTGACTGCGAAGGCGCACCATCGCGAAAACCTGCACCTCAAACCCCAATTCGCGCGCATCGACATCGGCATGATAGCCTTTGATAAAACCCGCCTCCTCCAACGTGCGCACGCGCCGCAGACAAGGCGGCGCAGAAATGCCCACCCGACTGGCCAGTTCGACATTGGTCATACGGCCATCGGCCTGAAGTTCAGCCAAAATCTGACGATCGATCGGATCAAGTTTGCTTACGGACATTTGCAACTCCAAAGTTGTCTCTTACTAGGCCGCTACGGCCGGTCGCGCAATATTATTTCGTGAAAACCGGTAATATTTTCGCATTAATGTCAAAACTTACCCAAACTTCAGGTGCAGCTAGGGGGTTTATCCTGCGCGGCTGAGCGCCTATATCATGGATAAGACACATTCGGAGAATGCTATGACGCGCCACACCAAAGTTTTGATCATCGGCTCTGGCCCTGCGGGATATACCGCGGCTGTCTATTCGGCCCGCGCCATGCTGAGCCCGATTTTGGTGCAAGGTTTGCAACCCGGTGGGCAATTGACCATCACAACCGAAGTGGAAAATTGGCCTGGCGACAGCCATGTCCAAGGCCCAGATTTGATGGTTCGGATGCAAGATCATGCCGCCGCAATGGGCGCCGAAATTATCAGTGATTATATCACCTCGCTGGATCTTTCCAAACGTCCCTTTACCGCGCAATCTGACAGCGGCACCATTTACACTGCCGATGCAGTCATTTTGGCAACGGGCGCGCAAGCAAAATGGTTGGGCTTGGCGTCAGAAGAAAAGTTCAAAGGGTTTGGTGTCTCGGCCTGCGCGACCTGCGACGGATTTTTCTATCGGGGCAAAGAGGTGG
>CAWUUC010000310.1:0-3293 GCA_963924905.1 uncultured Paracoccaceae bacterium | reverse complement strand
GCCCATGCGTCCATCTGGCAACAGAACCTGAAAAAACCCCTGTCCATCAATGGCCATATCCATAGAGTTTTCGGTGCTTACGAGGTTGCCTTGGGTGTAAAGCTTGTCGGTGGATACCAAACGCACCCCTGTGCCAACCGTGGATGACGATGTTAGCATCGTTCCATCAGATGTTTGGGCACCGCCCGAACGCATGACTTGATACAAAAGGCTTTCAAAATTTGCGCGGTCGCGTTTGAAACCGTTTGTGTTCACGTTTGCCAAGTTGTTGGCAATGATTTGCATCCGAAGCTGTTGGGCATTCAGGCCCGTGGTCGCAACATGCATAGCGCTAGAAGACATGGCTCAAGTCCTTTTGAAACTGCTACAAGGACTGTTGCAAATGTCGTGCCAGACTGGCCGAAAAATCTATTACTCGTTTGGCATCCGCAATAATTGTGCGCCGCCTTCGTCTAATTCTTTCGCCGCTGATATTAATTTCAGGTTAACTTCGAACTGGCGTTGCATTTGCATCGAATTGACCAGCTCTTCAACGGGGTTAACATTCGACGCTTCCAACGCGTTTTGCATGATTTTTCCCGACTGATCAGGGGTTATGGCCGCACCGCTCTCATAGCGGATGTGGCCATCAAGGCTTTTGATCATTTTTGCCTGTGGGGTGACTGTGCCGATAAACCCTGCCGAGATGAACGCGCCCGCCTGCGCCTCAAGGGGGTTAATCATGACCTCTCCTATTTGGGTGACTTGAATTTCACGAAAGGCAGGCACGTTTATAGGTTGCATCGTGCTGGACATGACCAAACTGCCAGCACCGTCAATTAATTGACCATCAGCGTTGGTTTTGAAATCACCGCGCCGCGACAGGGCAAGATCAGCCTCACCGGGGTCGACGATGAAATAGGCCCCGTTGACCAAGGCAAGATCGGTTGGCAAATCCGATGGGTTGATGGCGCCGGATTCTTCGGAAAATTGCGCTGGTCCCATTTCCAAGGCAAAGGCGCGCGGGCTGAGTTGGCCATTGTCTAACAAAAACCCGCTGCCGCCTTCGTTTGGCATTTCGCGACGAAACCCAGGGACAACCATATTTGCCAAATTCTGCGACGTCATAGAGCGGAGATCATAGATATTCCGTATCGAATTCAGTGCAGTATGGATCATGCGGTCCATGGGTTTCGTCCTTTATCTACCATTACATCCGGATATTGATGATGGTCTGGGTGAGGGTTGTCGTCGTCTCGATCGCTTTTGCCGCCGCCTGGAAGTTCCGCTGGGCTGTGATCAAGTTGACCAACTCTTCGGTGATATCGACGTTTGAACGTTCCAAAGAACCCGACTGAATAGTGCCGAATCCTTCAGACCCTGCCTCGCCCACCTGCGGTGTGCCCGACACGGCGGTCGCAACATAGGTGGCGTTACCCACCTGTTTAAGACCGTTTTGGTTGTTGAACGTCGCAACCATGATTTTTCCCAACGGCTTGTTCTGGCCGTTCGTATAGTTTGCACGAATCGTGCCAGAACTGTCGATTTCCAAACCATCAAGGCGGCCTGATGTATAACCATCCTGTTCGACCGACAAAACCGAGAAGGGCTGCGCGTATTGCGTCGAAGCCGCAAAGTCGACATCCAATGAGATCGAAAAGCCGTCTGCCTGCTGTTCAAAATGCACCATATTCTTAGGGCTGAGCAGTTTACCGGTCTTGTCAAAGGTCAACTCGCCTTCGTCGATAAACAACGGGAAATAGCCTGAAACCATGTCATCAGGGGGGGATTTGACCACATTACCGTCGGCGTCGACATAAAGGGCAGCGCCTTCGGCATCTTTGGCTTGGACCAAATTATAGATTTTTGGCACCGAACCCACACCCAAAGGCACATCTTCCAGACCAAGGCGTGCAGAGCCTTTGACCTTAATGGTCGAAGAATCGCCCGTTGTGCCCGTTGTAAAGGTAAAGTTATTGGTGGCCGTCGAATAGCGCACGGTCACACCGCCCACCCCTTCGCCGGTCAAGGTGTCAGAGATTTGGTTGATCTTTTCCTCTAGGGCCGTGGCCAAGGTGGTGCCCACATAGTTGCCGGGTGGAATTTCGATAATCCCCGAGATGCCGTTGACAGAAATGTTAAAGACGTTTTCCCCTCCATTGCCTGTCAAACGAAACACTTGGGTCAGATCACTTTGGGCGGCACGTCCTGACGCGACCGCAGCTTGCGAGGCAAGACCTGTGCCTGCAGTGAACAGATAATCCGACCGTGTTGCACCAAACCCAAAGACCGAGTTTTCGCCACTGCCGATGATCCGATTGTCAAGGTTGATGGATTCACTCGTATCGACGGTTCCATCACTGTTTAGGGTGCGGCGGCCAATCTGAATATTCGACGCCTTTTGTGCTGCGGTCACACCGATCGCACCATTGGCCGCAATTTTTTCGCCTGTGGTGCCAGAGCTGATAACAAAGGATTTAGTGTCAGACTTATAGTCGACCGTGACACCATAACGTTTGTCGTTCAACTGGATCTCTTCACCATCCGCGATAAAGCTTTCTGCAGAAAAGACCTCACCACCCCGAATAAGAACCTGTGCGGCATTGCCACTATCTGGGATGCCAAGATTGTTCGTGTCTTGTGCGTCAGATGCACCGTAAACCGTGAACGAGTTAAAGTTTGAACCCGTTCCCGTGCCAAGAACCGTGCGATCTGCCGTGAATTGCAGTCTTTGATTGATTTCGTCATACGAAACCTTAATTGCGGGATTATTCTCATCGACCCAGTTCAAGACATTGACCGAGTTGATGTTTTCAATCGAGGCCGTGCTATCTGTGGCGTCATACAAAAGTTTGCCGAGACCAAGACTGCTGATGGCCTCGATTTGGGTATCATCCGCATTTTTGGCCTCCTTGATCACAAAGGCGTTGAGATAGGATGTATCGGTGGTCGAACGTTTTGCGTCTGTGCCGATTTCGCGTAACACAATTTTGGAACTGTTAAAGGTGGTCAGAACACCTTCGGTCCCACTGTTAGACCCCTCAAAAAAAGCTTGCACATCGGAAGAGGGATTGAACAACAGAGATATTTCATCATCGGCTTCGCCATACGAAAATCCACTATCTGACAATGACAGACCAGAGGCGTCGATTTGAATTTTCGTGTAGCTGCCAGACGTCACGCCCGCAGAGTCGATCAAGCGTAGAGTTCTTCCATTCAATGATGTCCCAAACTGCCCGGTTGTTGGTCCTTGCATTTGGACAGTGGCGGAATTCGGATCATAGTCAGCTGTAAGCACATACATCGCAATGATA
>CAWUUC010000309.1:0-3316 GCA_963924905.1 uncultured Paracoccaceae bacterium | reverse complement strand
TTGCCCCGCGCCCGCGAGCAATTCCCCCGTGCCACCGATCCGAAACGGCAGCCCCGATAGGGCCTGTCGCAACTGAGGCGCATCGCCCACCAATCGTGCCTTTGGATGCCAAGCAAACTGCGCTTTCATACTGGCCAAAATACCTCCGCCGGAGGCACCTACTTAACCACCAGACCAGCCATTCGGCGCAGCGCCAAAAGATAGCCTTCGGTGCCGAAACCCGCAATCACCCCATCTGCACGCCCCGAGACATAGGAATGATGGCGAAATTCTTCGCGTTTGTGAATATTGCTGATATGGACCTCTAACACTGGGCCCTCAAAAGTGTTCAGCGCGTCTAAAATCGCGATGGATGTGTGCGAATAAGCCCCGGGATTGATGATGATCCCATCTGCTTTTTCGCGGGCCTCATGGATCCAATCGACCAATTGACCTTCGTGATTTGACTGCATCCCTTGAACGGTCACACCCAATTCAGCTCCCAACCCCACCATCGAGAGCAAAACATCCTCCAAGGTCTCAACCCCGTAAATTTCAGGTTGGCGATGTCCAAGCAGGTTCAAATTGGGGCCATTCATCACATAAATTGGCTTCATCATGGGGTCCTATCTGCAATTCAATGCCATAATAGCCCATGCCCGCCCCAAGGCAAAGCCGCAAAAAGGGGCGCGCCCATATCCCCCCCCTCACAGGGAGAAAGTGGGGGGACTATGCGACCTTTTCCAAGGCGGGCGCAGGGGTGATCCCCAATGCGCGCACAACATCTCGGGTCAAATCAGGACGATTAAGGGTATAAAAATGTAAATCCTGCACCCCGCCTTTTAACAATTGGGTGCACAGCTGCGTGCAATGGGCCAGTGCATATAGATCTGCGCGCCCGTCGCGGGTGGCGCGTGAAAAGGCATCGTCGAGACGCGGCGATACCGATGTCCCACACCGCGCCGCAAAGCGTTTCGCGCCTTCCCAATTTTGGACGGGCAAAATTCCCGGAATAATGGCTTGGGTAATCCCTGCGGCCACACAGGCATCGCGAAATCGAAAGAACGTATCTGCGTCAAAGAAAAACTGCGTCAGCGCCGAGGTTGCCCCTGCATCAAATTTGCGCTTGAGATAGTCAATATTGGCCTTGGCACTGGTGGAATCGGGGTGCAATTCAGGATAGGCGCCAACTCGGATCTTAAATTGGCCTGTTTTTGCAAGGGCTGCCACCAAATCCACCGAGCCTGCATAACCATCAGGATGCGGCGTAAAACGCGTCGCGCCCTTTGGTGCGTCACCGCGCAGGGCTACGATCTCACGAATACCAGCCTCGGCATATCCCGCCGCAATCTCCAGCGTTTCGCTGCGGCTTGCCTCAACACAGGTCAAATGTGCGGCCACATTCAACCCATAATTGCGCTTGATTGTGGCCACGGCCTCATGGGTCAATTTGCGCGTCGTCCCCCCCGCGCCATAGGTCACCGAGACGAATTCAGGTGACATCGGCGCCAAGGCTTGGACGGTTTCCCACAATCTAAAGGACGCATCCAAAGATTGCGGCGGAAAAAACTCAAAGCTGATGCGCGGTGCGAATGTGGCGCTGGATGTATCGACGGTGGACAATTCGACGGTGGACATGGGCTGCTCCTTTAACTTGTCCTTTTGTGCCACATCTGCGAAATTGAATCCAATTCATATAATTCACCTTCAACATGAGGCTGTCCACATGTACATCGAATTGCGTCATTTACGGACCATCCGCGCAATCCACCAAGCGGGTGGCCTTGCCCGCGCGGCAGAGATGCTCAACATCACGCAATCTGCGCTGTCGCATCAGGTCGCAGGCCTAGAAGGTCAGGTCGGCATGGAACTTTTCGCCCGCCGTTCACGCCCAATGACCCTGTCTGCGGCAGGGGTGCGACTGCTGCGCGCCGCCGATCGGATTTTGCCAGAAATCAATGCGCTTGAGGATGAGTTTCGCGCCCTGACCTTGGGCAAAACAGGGCGCTTGCATATCGCTATCCAATGTCATGCCTGTTTTGATTGGCTGTTTCCCGTCTTGGAAATGTTTCGCCAATCTTGGCCAGAAATTGATGTGGATATCCGCGCGGGTTTGGCCTTTGACAGCTTCCCTGCTTTGCTGCGCGAAGAGGTTGATCTGGTGATCTCGTCGAATCCTGAACCGCTTGCGGGGGTAACGTTTAACCCGCTGTTTGACTATCACCCGATGTTTTTGGCGGCGGCCAACAACCCATTGGCGGCCAAGACGGTGATCACCGCCGAAGATTTTCGCGATCAAACCATCATCCATTACCCCGTCGCGCGCGATAAATTGGATGTGTTTACCGAACTGCTGACCCCTGCCAAAGTTGAACCCATGGCGACGCGTCCTGTCGAATTGACTGCCGTTATTTTAATGCTGGTTGCATCCAATCGCGGCGTTGCGGTCTTGCCCGACTGGGTCTTGCGCGATGTCAAATCCAGCGCCGATTATATCACTCGCCCACTTGGCCCCCAGATGGTGACAAAACGCCTTTTTGCCGCCACGCGCGCCGAAGATACCGCCAAACCGTATATCGCGCATTTTCTAAAACTGGGGCGATCCGAGCCTGTCAAACTGCAACGCAGCTAAGATGACCCTTGCAATCTAGGCGCGTATCACCTCTTACTGCGCCTTTAGAATAGGGAAATTTGAATGACTTTTAAAGACGCGGTAAAAATCTGCATTTTTCAAAAATTCGCAACATTTTCGGGGCGCGCATCGCGTTCAGAATATTGGTGGTTCTTTTTAGCATACATCCTTGCAAGCTTCAGCTTTGCAATCTTATTCCTTGTTTTAAACGGAATTTCAGGCGGCTTTGGAAAGGAAAGCGGCATCTCAACCCTAGGCGGGTTGATTTTGCTTTTGGGTGGTCTTGCGATGTTGGTGGCCATACTTCCCAGCATTGCTGTCACTGTGCGCCGATTTCATGATTATAACTTGTCTGGATGGTGGGTTTTGGCGGGTCTGGTGTTGGGGATGTTGCCAGTCTTAGGTTGGATTGCCACAGTTGTGATGATGATCATCGCCGCCCTAAAGGGCACGGCAGGCAATAATCGCTTTGGCCGTGATCCTGCAGCGGCGCCAGACCCCCTGACAATACCCTAAATCGGAGTCATCGCCCGTCGGGGTCAGTGTTGGGCAAACCCCATATTGGCCTTACCCCGACCCTCGCGCCTTCTTCTCTTTGCAAATATCCCTGGGGGGCGCCAAAGGCGCTACGGGGGGCTGGCCCCCCTTTTCATCGACCAGACTTGCCTGTATGACGCGCCCTTAACTTAGGAGTGACCCGATGCA
>CAWUUC010000308.1:0-2750 GCA_963924905.1 uncultured Paracoccaceae bacterium | reverse complement strand
AGTTGCGGGATCGGCCATTGGCGATGGCTTGGACAATAGGATCATGGGCAGTGCGGGAAATGACACATTGCAAGGCGGCGGGGGTGCGGACTGGATTCATGATGGGGCGGGCGCAGACATGCTGACAGGCGGGACAGGCGCGGATGTCTTTGTCATGGCCCGCGATGGGACTATTGACCAGATTATGGATTTTACCGATGGGCAAGACCGCATTGATGTCAGCGAATGGGGCCGCATATATTCCACCCAATCTTTGTCGATTACCCCGACCTCGACCGGTGCGAGCATCAGTTATGGCAACGAGCAGCTCATAGTGACCTCTGCCAGCGGTACGACATTGTCGCAACTGACGGATGCTGATTTCATCTTTTAGTCTCTGGACCTGTTGCGTCATATGGCTGATATTGCCTGCAAACGGGGGCATTATGGCGCAACATATTTTGGTTTCAGGCGGCGCAGGCTATATTGGCGCCCATGCTTGCAAAGCTTTGGCACAGGCGGGCTTTATCCCTGTGGTATTTGATAATTTTTCGACAGGTTGGCGTGAGGCCGTGAAATTTGGCCCTATGTTTGAGGGCGATTTGATGGACCGCGCGGCCCTTGATGCGGCATTTGCACAATATAAACCTGTGGCTGTAATGCATTTTGCTGCCTTGTCGCTGGTTGGCGAATCGATGAACGATCCAGCCAAATACTGGCGCATCAATGTGATGGGCGCGTTGAATTTAATCGAGGCTGCGGTGCAGGCGGGCTGCATGAATTTCGTGTTCTCATCGACCTGCGCCACTTATGGGGATCAAGACGGCGTTGTTTTGACCGAACAGACGCCGCAGCATCCCATCAATTCTTATGGCGCGTCAAAACTGGCGATAGAGCAGATGTTGGCGAATTTTAGTGCTGCGTTCGGTCTGCAAAAAGTGATCTTTCGCTATTTCAATGTGGCGGGGGCTGATGGTGAAATTGGCGAACAGCATTGCCCCGAAACTCATCTTATCCCGCTGATGTTGGATGCGATTGATGGGCGGCGCCCTGCATTGACCGTGTTCGGCACGGATTATCCGACGCCTGACGGCACCTGTCTGCGCGACTACGTCCATGTTTGCGATTTGGTCGATGCCCATGTTTTGGGGCTGAATTGGCTGCTTGCAGGGCGCGGGTCATCGGAATTTAATTTGGGATCAGGCAGCGGGTTTTCGGTGCGCGAGGTGATTGAGGCCGCGGCAGCGATCACCAACCGCCCCGTTCCCATTATTGAGGGACCACGCCGCGCGGGTGATGCGGTGGCGCTGGTGTCAGGGTCAACCCGCGCGCGTGACGTTCTGGGCTGGACCCCCAAACGCAGCACTTTGGCGCAGATGATCCGCGATGCCGCAGAATGGGGTAAAAAAGCAGGATATAAGGTCTAGTTAAGCATCGCGGCAATCTCTGACTGATTGCCGTAACCCAGTTTAACAGCTGTATCTGTGACTGATGCCCCCTCGTTTAGGGCCACTTTTGCGACCTTTGCTGCGCGTTCATATCCCAAGTGCGGCACCAGCATCGTCGCCAACACAAGGCTATTTTCCAGCGCCCCCTCGCATCCTGCGATATTAGCGGTGATGCCATTGATGCAGCGCGTGGCCAAGGTGTCCATCCCTGCCATCAATATCCGCATGGATTGCAAAACGTTCAACAATATCACAGGTTCAAAGGCGTTCAGTTGCAATTGCCCGCCTTCGGCAGCCATCGTCACAGTCAAATCATTGCCGATCACCTGAAAGGCAATTTGATTGACCACTTCGGGGATCACGGGATTGATTTTGCCTGGCATGATAGATGATCCTGCCTGCACAGCGGGCAAGTGGATTTCATTAAACCCAGACCTTGGCCCAGACGAGAGCAATCGCAAATCATTGCAAATCTTGGATAGCTTTACGGCGATCCGTTTTAGGACCGAAGAGAAGGTGACATAGGCCCCGCAATCGCTCGATGCCTCAATCAAATCACTGGCCAGCAAAACACGGTGTCCGCAAATGCGGGACAGTTCTAAGGTCACGGTTTCCGCATAGCCGTCGGGCGTATTGACCCTTGTGCCAATCGCCGTGCCGCCAAGGTTGACCTCAAGCAACAGTTTTGACAGCCGTTCGATAATTTGCACATCTTCGACAATTGTATTTGCAAACCCTGCAAACTCTTGCCCCAAAGTCATCGGAACCGCGTCTTGCAACTGGGTGCGACCGATCTTTTTGATATTTGCAAAGGCATCCGCCCTTTCGCGCAAGGCTGCAACCAGCCGCAATTGCGCCGCGCAAAAGGTGCTGCATTGGGACACAATGGCCAGACGCATGGCGGTCGGATAGACATCATTGGTCGATTGCGATCGGTTGAAATCATCATTGGGGTGCAAATGCTGATAGTCGCCCGCATCATATCCCATCGCCAAAAGGCCCAAATTTGCAATCACCTCATTGGTGTTCATATTCGTTGATGTGCCAGCCCCCCCTTGGATCATATCGACGCGAAAGGCGTCGTGATAGCGCCCTTCAATAATTTGATCGCACACCTCTTCGATCACGCGGGCCTTGTGGGGTGCCAAAACACCCAATTCCAAATTGGCCCGTGCCGCCGCCTTTTTGACCCAAGCTAAGGCGCGGATGAATTCAGGAAAATGCGCCAAGGGGATTTTTGAGATGGGAAAGTTTTCAACGGCCCGTTGGGTGTGTATCCCCCACAGACAAGTGCGGGGGATATCCATTGGACCAAGGCTGTCT
>CAWUUC010000307.1:0-3124 GCA_963924905.1 uncultured Paracoccaceae bacterium | reverse complement strand
CACCTTGTTTTTTGATCGTGGGCAGGGTTTGCGGACTCCGCCCCTTAGATGTGGTGTCCTGCCGGGCGTCTTGCGTGCAGAGATGGGCTGTCCCGAGGAAGTCCTAACATCTAAAGACCTCCCAAATATGTCTTTATGGGTCGGCAATTCTGTGCGCGGCTTGATGCGCGCAAAATGGGTTGCACCAGCCACCTCTTTCCCCGTTGCCTAAATATCCCCGCCGGAGGCTCTTGCCCTTGGGGACAAATGCCTCTGGCAGAGGTATTTAGATCAATGTGAAAGGGCAAAGGCTTGACTTCGGCGCATGGGCAGGGTGTATCGGGGAAAAACCTGTCAAACCTCGCGAAGGGGAAGAAGATGCACGCCTACCGCAGCCACACTTGCGCCGATTTGAACACCAGTCATGTTGGGCAAGATATCCGCCTTTCGGGTTGGGTGCATCGTGTGCGCGACCATGGGGGGGTCTTGTTTATCGATTTGCGCGATCATTATGGGATCACCCAAATATTGGCTGACAGTGACAGTCCTGCATTTGCACAGATCGAAAAACTGCGGGCAGAATGGGTGGTTTCGATTGATGGCCGCGTGAAGGCGCGTGACGCAGCCTTGGTCAATCCCAAACTGCCAACAGGCGAGGTTGAAGTTTACGCCACCGGCCTTACTGTTTTAGGCGCGGCAGAAGATTTGCCGATGCCTGTCTTTGGGGATGTCGAATATCCTGAAGAAACTCGCCTGACCTATCGCTTTTTGGATTTGCGGCGCGACAAGTTGCACAACAACATGATGCTGCGGAGCAATGTGGTGCGCAGTATGCGTAAACGGATGTGGGATCAAGGGTTTAACGAATTTCAAACCCCGATCATCACGGCATCCAGCCCCGAAGGCGCGCGCGACTTTTTGGTGCCGTCGCGTCTGCATCCGGGCAAGTTTTATGCCCTGCCACAGGCCCCACAGCAGTTCAAACAATTGATTATGGTGTCAGGCTTTGACCGTTATTTCCAGATAGCGCCGTGTTTTCGCGATGAAGATCCGCGCGCTGATCGCAGCCCAACCGATTTTTATCAGTTGGACATCGAAATGTCTTTTGTCACTCAAGAGGATGTCTTTGCGGCTGTGCAGCCCGTTGTTCAGGGTATTTTTGAGGAATTCGCGCCTGCCAAAAAGACCTATGCTGACTGGCCTTTGATCGCCTATCGCGATGCGCTGAAATGGTATGGGTCTGACAAGCCTGATTTGCGTAATCCGATAAAGATGCAAGATGTGTCAGAACATTTTGCGGGATCAGGTTTTGCGATTTTTGCAAAGCTTTTGGAACAGACTGGCAATGAGGTGCGGGCGATCCCAGCGCCAAAGGGCCCCTCGGGCGAGCCTGTGGGGCGCAAATTCTGCGACCGAATGAATGCTTTTGCCCAAAAAGAAGGATTGCCCGGAATGGGTTATATTTTCTGGCGCGAGGCCGAGGACGGCTCTGGCATGGAGGCTGCTGGCCCCTTGGCCAAGAACATCGGCCCTGAACGTGCCGAGGCGATCCGTGTCCAATTGGGTCTGGTCTTGGGGGATGCCGCGTTTTTCTTGGGCGGCAAGCCCGAGGCCTTTGAGGCGGTGGCAGGGCGTGCGCGCAATGAAATTGGGCGCGAATTGGGACTGACGGAACAAAATTGTTTTAAATTCGCTTGGATCGTCGATTTCCCAATGTATGAAAAGACCGATGAAGGCGTGATTGATTTCAGTCATAACCCGTTTTCCATGCCGCAAGGGGGCTTGGATGCGCTGAATGGCGATCCGCTTGATGTCTATGCCTATCAATATGACCTTGCTTGCAATGGGTATGAGTTGATTTCAGGGGGCATTCGCAATCATAAACCCGAGATCATGTATAAGGCGTTTGAACTGGCAGGTTATCCGAATTCGGAAGTGGACAAACGTTTCGGTGGTATGGTGAAAGCGTTCAAATATGGCGCACCACCCCATGGAGGTTGTGCGGCAGGCGTTGATCGGATTGTAATGCTTTTGGCAGATGAGGCCAATATCCGTGAAGTGATCATGTTCCCAATGAACCAGCGCGCCGAAGATTTGCTGATGGGTGCGCCATCGGAACCGATGTCCAAGCAATTGCGCGAACTCAATCTACGCGTTGTGCCAAAAGAATGATCTTCTAGCACCCAAGGGGGCGCCATGGACCTTGCAAGATTAGGGGCTGTTGTCAAAGATTGGTCGGGGGCGACGCGCCCCGATCGTGCCACCTTGTCGGGACATTGGGTCCAACTAGAGCCGATGGATGCGGATTTGCATGCTGCGGATTTATTTGAAACTTTTGCAGGCGACGATGGGCTGTGGGACTTTATGCCTTATGGCCCATTTTCATCCACGGCGCTATATTACAGATGGGCAAAAGACAGTGCTTCTGGGGATGATCCGCTGTTTTATGTTATCCGATCGCAAGTATCGGGCCATGTTTTGGGTGTCGCCGCTTTTTTGAATATCAATCCTCTCCACGGGTCAGTCGAGGTCGGGCATATCTGCTTTTCAAAGAAGCTAAAGCAAAACACTGCCGCGACAGAGGCGATGTATTTGATGATGGCATGGGCATTTGGCGCGGGGTATCGCCGCTATGAATGGAAATGTAATGCGCTGAATATACCCTCTCGGCGCGCGGCACAGCGGTTAGGGTTCAGTTTTGAGGGCATTTTTCGCAACCACTTGATTGTCAAAGGGCGCAATCGGGATACAGCGTGGTTTTCGATCATCGACACGGAATGGCCAGCCTTGCAATCGGCCTTTGCTGCTTGGTTTAATGCGCGCAATTTTGATACCGATGGGTGCCAGATTGAACGTCTATCTGATTTGACACGTTTGGTGCGCGCCACTGCCGATCCCGCCCTATAACCGCCCTTCTAGGGCGCGCAGACGATCATTGACGATATCGCGCAGCTGGCGAAAATCAGTCGCATGCCGCCCAGTATTGGCCACATCGCGCAATTCCGCATCCCCCGATGTGCCCGCCACACCTGCCACAAACCCAGACACGAACGAAATATTCTTGTTGTCATCCATATCTTTGACCGCATGGCTTAGGTCGTCTTGCAACGCTAATGGATCCGCAACAGGACGCAAAGGGCGGTTT
>CAWUUC010000306.1:0-3587 GCA_963924905.1 uncultured Paracoccaceae bacterium | reverse complement strand
TGTCACGCCTGCCGCGCGCCGATTGGGGCAAAGCGGTGGCGCATATTGGGATGGGAACTACGATTTTTGCGGTCGCAGCAATCACCGCTTGGGTGCAAGAGGATATTCGCGTTGTGCGGGTCGGTGAAACCTTTCCTTTAGGGCGGTATGAGGTGACCTTGGCCGATGTGCATGATGTTCAAGGACCGAACTACATCTCGACCACAGCAGAGATGCGCGTGACACTGCGCGGGGAACCTGTGACAACCCTTTATCCAGAAAAACGGTTCTATCCGGTCGCAGGGATGCCCACGACCGAGGCTGCCATTGATTTGGGCGTGTTTCGCGATGTCTATCTCGTGATTGGCGAGCCGCAAGATGGCGGCGGCTTTGCGGTGCGCGGCTATGTCAAACCCTTTGCCAACTGGATTTGGGCGGGGTCGATCCTGATGGCATTGGGTGGGTTGCTAAGCTTGACGGACAGACGCTTTCGCGTGGCGGCGGGTGCGCGCCATGCGTAAGTTGATGCTTGCGATGATTTTGATGGCAACCCCTGTTTTGGCGGTGCTGCCTGACGAAATCCTTAGCGATCCCACCCTAGAGGCGCGTGCGCGGGCGATCACGGTCACCCTACGCTGCCCCGTGTGCCAAGGCGAAAGCATTGACGATTCCTCTGCCCCTATCAGCCGCGATCTGCGTCTCGTGGTCCGCGAACGACTGGTCGAGGGTGATACGGATGAAGAGGTGATAGAATATGTCACGGCGCGCTATGGGGAATTTGTGCTGTTTAAGCCGCGGATGACGGGGTCTGGTTTGCTGTTATGGCTGGCTGGACCTTTGATGTTAGTGCTGGGCGGATTTATCGCCTACGCGATGACGCGCGCACGCGCGCGCGCAGCAGAACCCTCCCCAATCAGCGCTGAAGAACAGGCTGAGTTGGATCAGCTTTTGACCAAATAGACTTTGCCCTGTGCGGGTGGGCCTGTTAAACCCCCATGGCAAAGGGGACTGTTCATGACACATAGCATTTTGATTGGCGCACCGATTGACGATGGCCAGCGCAATCTGGGCTGTGTGATGGGACCTGCGGCATACCGCGTGGCGGGATTGGCGCGGGCGATCCAAGATTTGGGTCATTTGGTGACCGATTGGGGCGATTTAGCATTGGGCACAGTCGAACCCGCCAGTTGCGCCAACCCCGCCGTGCATCATTTGCCCCAAGTGCTGGCATGGACACAATTGCTGTCTGCGCAGGTCGATGCGGCCTTGGCTAAGGGGGCTTTGCCGATCATCATGGGCGGCGATCACAGTTTGGCTTTGGGATCGGTTGCGGGTGCAGCGCAGTTTTCCGCGCGCATCAATCGACCGCTCTTTTTATTGTGGTTGGATGCACATTCGGATTTCCACACGGTTGAGACAACGACCTCGGGCAATCTGCATGGTACGCCCGTGGCCTATATCGCGGGGCGCACAGGTTTTGCGCCTTTTGCACCCTTCCCCATTCCTGTCCCTGCCGATCATATTTGCCTTTACGGCATCCGTTCGGTCGATCCTGCAGAACACGCAGCGCTTTTGTCGCATGACATTGCCATCAACGATATGCGGGTTTTAGACGAACGCGGCATCGTCGCCCCCTTGGCCGAGTTTTTGGCCCGCGTGCGCGCAGCCAACGGTATGTTGCACGTGTCATTGGATGTGGACTTTCTGGACCCAACCATCGCACCTGCAGTGGGAACGACCGTGCCCGGCGGTGCGACATTTCGCGAAGCACATTTGGTGATGGAAGTGCTGCATGAAAGCGGGTTGGTCACATCGCTTGACCTTGTAGAGTTGAACCCTTTCCTTGACGAACGAGGGCGCACCGCAACCTTGATGGTCGATCTGGTCGGCAGTCTAATGGGGCGCAAGGTCTTTGATCGTGTCACGCGCAGTTATTAAGGGCGTTTATTCTGGATCAAAATAACGGTGCTGCCTGCCCTGCCAATCAGTGATCAGGTATCCTTCTTTATCATGGCTCAGATAATCGGGGCCAATCGGCACCTTGCCAAATCCATTTGGGATATCAATCACATAGGTTGGAATTCCAATGCCCGACATCCGCCCGCGCAATTGCGCCATAATGGCCTGACCTGCAGCGATTGTGGTTCGAAAATGGCTGGTCCCGCGCGCCAAATCGCAGTGATGCAAATAATAGGGCGTCACGCGCCGTGCCAATAACCCCCGAAAAAGGGCCTCTAGCGTGTCGGCATCATCGTTGATGCCGCGCAGCAAAACCGTCTGGGAAAGGATCGGTATCCCCGCATCCGACAAGCGACGCAAGGCTGCTGTGGCGGGTTCTGTCAGTTCTGCCGAATGATTGCTGTGCAAAACCACATAGACAGTGGGGCGGGCTTGCAGGGCAAGGATCAGGTCTTTGGAAACCCGATGGGGTGCGACAACAGGCACACGGGTGTGAAATCGCACGATTTGGACATGAGGGATCGCGTCCAGTCGTGCCATTATCGCGGCCAAACGGCGTGGCGATAATATTAGGGGATCACCGCCAGTTAAAATCACCTCCCAGATCGCGGGGGTGGCCGCGATATAATTCAGGGCAGCATCCATATCGCCATCGGGCAGGGTCGCCTCTTCGCCCACGGCCTCACGGCGAAAACAAAAGCGGCAATAAACCTCGCAGGAATGGGTGGCGGTTAGGATCACGCGATCGGGATATCGATGCGTCAAACCACGGGTCGGACTGTGGGCGGCGTCACCTATCGGATCATACAGCTCTTCTGGACGGATGTTCAATTCTGCTCCCGATGGCACGAATTGTCGCGCAATGGCGTCGTGCTGGACGACATCCAACATTTCGGGCGAAATTCGAATACGAAAGCCCGCAGCAACCTGATCCAAAACCTCGACTTGATCGGCAGGGGCAAGCCCTGCGGCGATCACCTCATCGGATCGGGTTATGGCGGTTTTCGGGGCGGGCATGGGCGGCCTTTGTGGGCAAATCAAAGCCGATTATCGTGGGTTTTTATGACAATGACAAGATGGGGCAGATCAGGACAAATTGGCTTAATTCCTTGATAAATATTCCTAATTTATCCAAATCACGACTCAGGTGGCACAAGCCCCTGAATTTACCACCAGCGGGCACTATAATTTTTCATTATTTTATTACTTTATTACAATAGGTTATGCCGAATTTCGGGTCAATTTTGCACTGCGTCTTGCACCCCAAATGCGCGATGGTGTAGGATAAAACCTACAATATCTAGACCTTGCATAGGAAGGCGCGGCCCCCGTGACCGACACCCCAGAGAACGACGCGACACCCTTGGTGCGGATGGCCCATGATGGGCCACAAATCGACATCGCGGATGAAATGAAAACGGCTTATCTGGACTACGCGATGAGCGTGATCGTCAGCCGCGCCATTCCCGACCTGCGTGATGGGCTAAAACCTGTTCATCGGCGCATATTGTTTGCAATGCATGAGGTGGGAAATACCCATGACAAGGCATATCGCAAATCGGCGCGCCCCGTGGGCGATACGATGGGGAAATATCACCCGCATGGTGACAGTGCCATTTATGATGCGTTGGTGCGGATGGCGCAGCCGT
>CAWUUC010000305.1:0-3512 GCA_963924905.1 uncultured Paracoccaceae bacterium | reverse complement strand
GCGTATATCGTGGAAAATCCCCTAACTGGCGGGGATAAGGAGCCTGCAATGCCCATCCTAACAACAGTGATTCGCGCCCGTGCGCCGCTTGCGGCCTTTTCGGCTATGGGCGTCTTGTGGGGCAGTTTTGCCGCTGATGTCCCCGATATTCAACGGATGCTAGGTGTGCCAGAACAACAGTTGGGTCTGCTTTTGTTTGCCACACCAATTGCAGCTGTGGGGGCAATGCTGCTTGCGCCACGCTTTGGGGCGGGTGCGGGGCGGTGGGCGCTGCCGTTTGCGGCCTTGATGATGTGCGCTGCGTTTATCTTGCCGGGGCAAATGGCGGTGCCGTGGCTTTTTGCCGTGGCGATGCTGGGATGCGGGGCGGGGACGGGGTTGACGGATGTTTTGATGAACGCGCGGGTGGCGGCGTTGGAACAAAAACACGCATCCCCTCTGATGAATCTGTGCCATGCGGGGTATAGTTTCGGTTTGGGATTTGGCGCGATTGCAACGGGAGCGTTGCGCAGCCAGGCGCTGATGCCAAGTGCTGTTTTGGGGACTATGGCGCTGACGGCGATGGGGATTGCGCTGCTGACGTTTGAAAAAGACGGCAAGATCACGGGTTTGCAGCGGCCCAAAGGGCAGGGCGCTGCGCGCTTGGGATGGGTTCCGTTGATCGGTGGGGCAATCGTGATGATCGCCTTTATGACGGAAAATGCCGCTGAAAATTGGTCTGCCTTGCACATCGAGCGCACTTTGGGCGGCAGTCCATCGGCGGGGGCGATGGGGCCTGCGCTGATGGCGATGACCATGGGGGTGGCGCGGTTATTTGGCCAAGGGTTGGCGCACCGCATTGCCCCCAAGGTCATGCTGACATGGGGCGCGGTTATTTCTGCGCTTGGAGTGTCATTGGCCGCGGCCGCAACATCCGCGCCGATGGCCTATGCGGGATTTGTCATAATGGGAATTGGATCATCCGTGATCGCGCCCACGGCCTTTTCGCTTGTCGGTCAATTGGCTGACCCCGCCGCCCAAGCGCGCGCCATCGCACGGGCCACATTATTTGGCTATTTTGGTTATTTCTTTGGCCCACCGATGATTGGCTTTCTGGCAGGGCTATTTGGATTGCGCGCCGCCTTTGTCTTTGCCGCTGTTTTGTTGGCCACCGTGCCCTTTTTGGCGCGCGCCATCATGCGGGTGAAATAGAGGCCTAAAAAAAGGCCCGCAGACTGTGTCTGCGAGCAGAGGGTACAATCATTGGGGGGAGGTCCCTTTGATCCTTAAGAAAACTGGGGCGGCACAACCGCCCCAGTTGCATTAGCTGTGATAGGCGCGCTCGCCGTGCGAGGTCAGATCCAGACCTTCACGCTCTGCCTCATCTGGCACACGCAGACCAACAACCGCCTTGACGATCATCAACGCCACATAGGCCACGACTGCCGACCAAACGATGGTGATACCAACACCCAAGGCCTGTGCATAAAGCTGCGCGCCCATAGTGCCGCCTTCGGCGATAAAGCCTGTGCCGCCAAGGCTGGGCGATGCAAAGACGCCGGTGCCGATTGCGCCCACGATACCGCCCACGCCGTGGATGCCAAAGACATCAAGGCTGTCGTCATAGCCGAACTTGGTTTTGACCGTGGTTACAAAGAAATAGCAGATCGCAGCAGCCAAACCGCCCAGAACGATCGCACCCATGGGGCCAGTTGTGCCGCAGGCAGGTGTGATCGCCACCAGACCAGAGATCATGCCAGATGCTGCACCCAACATCGAAACTTTGCCACGCAAGGTGCTTTCGATGATGCTCCAGACCAAGGTCGCAGCGGCAGTCGCCACGAATGTGTTGATCATGGCCAAGGTCGCGCCGCCATTTGCCTCTAGGTTGGAGCCTACGTTAAAGCCGAACCAACCAACCCACAGCAAGGATGCGCCGATCATGGTCATCACCATCGAATGCGGCGCCATATTTTCTTTGCCGTAACCAATACGCTTGCCGATCACCAAAGCTGCAACCAAGGCTGCCACGCCAGCGTTGATGTGAACCACGGTACCGCCTGCAAAGTCGATTGCGCCATGGTTATAGATCACGCCCGCCGCATCCCACACCATATGTGCGATTGGGAAATACGAAAAGGTGACCCAGATTGCCGAAAACAGCAGTGCTGCCGAAAACTTGATACGCTCGACAAAAGCACCCACGATCAGGGCAGGGGTAATGGCCGCAAAGGTCATCTGGAACGCAATGAACAGATATTCAGGAATGACATAGTCCGCCGAGAAGGTTGCAGACATGCTGCTGCTGTCGACGCCCGCCAGGAACAATTTGCCAAATCCGCCCCAATAGGGCGAGGTGCTGCCGCCAAAGGCGAAAGAATAGCCATAGATCACCCAGATGATCATGCCCATGCAGGCGATCATCGTGGTTTGCATCAAAACAGACAGCATATTTTTTGACCGCACCAAGCCGCCGTAAAACAGCGCCAGCCCTGGGATGGTCATCAAAAGAACCAAAACGGTCGAAATCATCATCCAAGAGACATCGCCCTTGTCCATAATTGGGGCGGCAGCTTCGGTTGTCTCTGCGACAACTTCCTGCGCCCATGCTGGCATTGCGGTCAACAGACCTGCGCCCGCCAGTGTAATAACTTTTGACATCGTATTCATGTTTGTTTGCCCCCTAATCACAGCGCGTCATCATTCGTTTCGCCCGTGCGGACGCGCAAAGCGCCTGCCACATCAAGGACGAAAATTTTGCCGTCGCCGATTTTGCCCGTGCGGGCGGTTTTGGTAATGGTTTCAACCACGGTGTCAGCCAATGCATCCGCTACAACCAGTTCCAAACGCATTTTCGGAACGAAGTTGACGGCGTATTCCGCACCACGATAAATTTCTGTATGGCCCGACTGTGCGCCAAAACCTTTGATTTCGGTGACCATCATACCGCGCACACCGATTTCAGTCAGCGCTTCGCGGACCTCATCCAGTTTATACGGCTTGATGGCTGCTATGATCATCTTCACTTTGCACCCCTTTCTCGCAGGCCCATTGGGGACCTCGAGGTCATCACGCCCACTCCGAGGGTGCAGCACAAGATTTCGGCCCCGTAAAACTGTTTGCCAAAGGGGTGTGATTAAAAATTAGGCATTTTATTTTGGTTAAGCCTAAAAATAGTGCGAATAACGGGCGCGAATCGCGTCGTCCCCTTCTCCACATTGGCGACAAATGGGGTTAGAGTAAGTAAACATAAAAGGCAGAGGCAGATGGCAGGAGGCAGAAAAATACCCTTGGTTGCGGATCGCCGCGCTGGCGTGCCTGCAAGCCGCCGTTCGCCCGCACCCCAAGGCCAAAAACCGCGCAAATCCAGCCCACGCAAACCTGCCAAGTCTGGACCACGCAATATCGTGGTGCGAATCATCTGGTTCTTTTTGCGTCCATTTTGGCGGATTTTTGTCTGGCTGTTCTGGCGAGTCGGGTTTTTATCTGCTTTGGGCTTGGCCTCGGTTGTGTTTTATTTTTATGCACAGCTG
>CAWUUC010000304.1:0-4763 GCA_963924905.1 uncultured Paracoccaceae bacterium | reverse complement strand
GCTCGGCCCAAATCGCCCGTCTGACAGCCATCCGTGCCAATCGCGATGAGGCGGCCTGTCTTGCCGCTTTGGCCGAAATCACCCGCCGCGCGGAACAAGGCGGTAATCTCCTTGCCGCCGCAGTAGACGCCGCCCGCGCCCGCGCCACAGTCGGAGAAATCAGCATGGCCATGGAAAAAATCTTTGGACGCCACCGCGCCGAAGTCAAAACGTTGGCGGGGGTATATGGCGCCGCCTATGACGGCGACGCAGGCTTTGCCACCATCCAAAAAGACGTAATGGCTTTTGCCGAAGAAGAAGGCCGCCGCCCTCGTATGCTGGTCGTCAAAATGGGTCAAGACGGCCATGATCGCGGCGCTAAGGTGATTGCCACGGCCTTCGCCGATATTGGCTTTGATGTCGATGTCGGTCCTTTGTTCCAAACTCCCGCCGAGGCGGCGCAGGATGCAATCGACAATGACGTCCATGTGATTGGCATCTCATCTCAGGCCGCAGGGCATAAAACCCTCGCACCGAAACTGGTCCAAGCGTTGCGCGAGGCCGGTGCAGGCGAAATCTTGGTCATCTGTGGCGGCGTCATCCCAGCCCAAGATTATCAATTTCTTTACGATGCGGGGGTGAAGGCGATCTTTGGGCCTGGCACCAATATCCCGGACGCGGCAAAGGATGTTTTGGATCTTATTCGTCAGGCAAGGGCATAAAAGCCCCATGTGACACTGGCCGGGCTGCCTTGCGCTTTTTGGAAAAGGCTAGGTTGCACGGCCCGGTTCCTCGGGTGCAGCCCTCAGACCCGCTTTAACAGGGCGACAATCGCCATAGCGTGCCCGTGACCCAAGTTGAAATCAGCCTTCAAGGCGTCGGTGATCACCGTCGCCTTGACCAAAAGTCCGGTCGCGTCCGCCCAACCTTTTTCCGCGGCCATTTTGCGGAAATCATCGGGTGACTTGCCTGTCTTGGCTTGAATATTATCTAAATACGCCTGAAAACTCATCGCTTCCTCGTTGTTTAAATATCCCACGGGGGTTTGGGGTGTGAAACCCCCAATCAGCCCTTTGCCGCCCAAGCCATGCCTCGGCGCAACAATTCGCGCGCAGGTCCATGGTCAATCACATTGGCCTGATGTCCCAATGCGTTATAATAAACCCGTCCCTTGCCCCACATTTTGGAAAAGACCACGGGCATAGCCACGGGGCCATTTGGGCTATGCGGTCCTTCGATCACGGGAAAATCGCAGACCGCATGGACGCGCACTGCAGGATCAATATGCAGATAATATTGTTCGGTTTTTACATCGAAATCAGCAATTCCCGACACCAATGGATCGTCTGATACCATTCGGACGCGGTAATCCACACCATCATTGCCAGGATGGGCGACCCATTGCGCCCCTGTCATAAATTGCCAGCCCACATCATTGCGAAAGGCGTCGCACATTCCACCGTGGCACCCAGCAAGGCCGACACCCGCCGCAACCGCAGCTTGGACATTTTCAGATTGCTCTTTTTCAATCGTCGACATGGTCCAGATAGGGACGATCAAGTCCAGATCGGTCAGCGCTGCAGGATCATCAAAACAGGCCAATGTGTCATAGACCGCGACATCCATTCCCGCTGTCCGTAGGTCAGCGGCAAATAGGGCTGCTACTTTGTCGGGCTCATGCCCGTCCCAACCGCCCCAAGTGATCAATGCTTTTGCCATGTTCAGTCCCCCCAGTTCGCGCAAAATTGCGTCTGGGGGGCGTCAGTGTCAATAGCGTTCAGCAGCAGCAGGTTTGTTGCCCATTACGGTCTCAATCGCTGCCATGACATCCGCTGTCATCTTCGCCCGTGACCCCAGCGCTGCAAGGTTGTCGTGCAACTGCTCGATCTTACTTGCGCCCAAGATGACCGTAGAAACGTGCGGATTGGCCAAACACCACAAAAGCGCCATGTGATGGATCGGCATGCCCGCGCCCTCTGCGATTTTCGCCAGTTCTTTGACCTTTGAAATGCGCGCTTGGCCGCGTTCGCCCTCGATCTGCTCACGCAGCCATTCATAGCCTGGCAGCGTCGCGCGGGTGTCATTGGGCATCCCGTTGTTGTATTTGCCTGTCAGCAAACCAGAGGCCAGCGGCGACCAGATCGTCGTGCCAAGTCCGAAGGTGTCATAGACTGGCAGATAATCGCGCTCGACCTTGTCACGCTCGAACAGGTTATATTGCGGCTGTTCCATCGTGGGTGGGGTTAGACCCCAGCGGGCGGCAACGGCATGGGCCTCGGTGATTTGCTGGGCCGACCATTCGGAGGTGCCCCAATAGATCACCTTCCCTTGCAAGATCAGATTGTGCATGGCGCGCACGGTTTCTTCGATCGGGGTGTCGATATCGGGGCGGTGGCAGAAATAAAGGTCCAGATAGTCCACGCGCAGACGCTGAAGGGCGGCATTGCAAGCGTCATTGACGTGCTTGGCCGACAGGCCGCGCTGGGTGGGTTTTGCGCCGCCCCAAAAGACTTTGGATGATACGATATAGCTGTCGCGTGACCAACCCAATTCGGCAATGGCCTGACCCATCACACGCTCTGAGCCGCCTTGCTCATAACCTTCGGCGTTGTCAAAGAAATTCACGCCCGCATCATAGGCGGCTGTCATGATTTTTTTGGCGGGTTCGACATCGACCTGTTTGGCAAATGTCACCCACGACCCGAACGAGAATTCAGAAACTTTCAGGCCCGATTTGCCCAAGCGACGATATTCCATAGTAACCTCCCTGACTTTTCCTTCAACATAGCGCAAAGCTGCACCAAGGCGAGGCTATTTGCGACATCAGGCGTTAGCGCGCCTGCGAAATGGCCAACGCAGGGCGGCGATCAGCCCGTTCAACGCGAAAAGTCCCGCCAGAAACCCAATAACTGTGGCAAATACGCCGTCTATCGTGACGGGCACGGCAGGGCGAAAATCGGCCCAAGTGGTGTGCAAGGTTTCTGTATCGCGAAAGCGGTGGGGCAGGGCCATGCGTTCCAGTGGACTGGCGGCGCGCAATAGGGCCAGATCCGCGGTGACAGTGTCCAGCCGCGCAAATGCGTTTGCCATATCGCTGCGGTGGGCATCTTTAAATGTGCTGCCCGTGATTTCGGCCAATGCCGCCGCGCGTGTCAGCCCCGCCTTGCTGGCCGAGGCATCAAAATCGCGGGCAATTTGCGACAGCGCATCATACTGCCCACCAAGACGCTGTAAATATTGCTGCGAGAATTCAGGAAACTGACTGCCCGCCACGCCGGTCGCCAATGCGCCCGCGAAAATGATTTTTTGCAGCATCCTATCCCCCATAACGAAATCCTAGCCCGAAGAAACATTTCTGTCTATCGGGTTAGGATGGCGGATAAGGGCGTCTGGCTGGCGGGGGGCAGCGCCCTTGATTTACCGATGCCCTGCGTAAATCTCGACCACCTTCGCCACTGCCGCCTCGGGTGACATTTCAACACTTTCTCCCGTGCGACGGCTGGTTAATTCCACCACGCCATTGGCCAAACCACGCGGGCCGACGGTGATGCGCCATGGCAGGCCGATTAGATCCATGGAAGCGAATTTCGCCCCTGCGCGTTCATCACGGTCATCATAAAGGGGTTCCAGACCCGCCGCCATCAGCGATTTATAAAGCCCCTCACAGGCCGCGTCGGCAGCAGCGTCGCCTTGTTTCAGGTTCACAATCCCAACGGGGAAGGGGGTCACACCTTCGGGCCAGATGATGCCTTTTTCGTCGTGGCTGGCCTCGATGATCGCGCCCAAAAGACGCGATACACCGATCCCGTGCGACCCCATTTCCACAGGCACTTTGGTGCCATCAGGCGTGACCACATTGGCCCCCATTGATTCCGAGTATTTGGTGCCGAAATAGAAAATCTGCCCCACTTCGATCCCGCGCCCAACCTTACGATGTTCTTGTGGGATCGCGTCAAAGGCGGCGGCGTCATGGGTTTCATCGGTGCGGGCATAAAGCGTCGTAAATTCGGCGCAGACATCCGCCACTGCGGCGCGGTCGTCGTAATCTACCTCGCGGTTCCCTAATTTCAGCGCAGTCACGCGCTCATCATAAAACACTTCAGACTCGCCCGTCGCAGCCAGCACCAAAAACTCATGCGTATTGTCGCCGCCGATGGGACCAGAGGCCGCGCGCATCGGAATGGCGGTCAGCCCCATACGTTCATAGGTGCGCAAATAGCTGACCATATGGCGGTTATAGGCGTGTAGGGCGGCGTCTTTGTCGATGTCGAAATTATAGCCGTCCTTCATCAGGAATTCACGTCCGCGCATCACGCCAAAACGGGGGCGCATCTCGTCGCGGAATTTCCATTGGATATGATAAAGGGTCAGCGGCAAGTCTTTGTAGCTGGTGACATGACTGCGGAAAATATCGGTGATCATTTCCTCATTGGTGGGACCATACAGCATCTCGCGCTTTTGACGATCGGTGATGCGAAGCATCTCTTGGCCGTAATCATCATAGCGGCCCGACTCGCGCCACAGATCGGCAGGTTGCAGCGTGGGCATCAACAAAGGGATATGGCCCGCGCGGATTTGTTCTTCGTTCACAATCGCCTGAATGCGGTTCAACACCCGCAAGCCCAAGGGCAGCCACGAATAAATCCCTGCCGCTTGCTGTTTGATCATGCCCGCGCGCAGCATATAACGGTGGGATACGATCTGCGCCTCGGCAGGGTTTTCTTTCAGAACGGGCAGGAAATAACGCGACAGACGCATGATGGCCTCATGAATGGGTGTTTGGC
>CAWUUC010000303.1:0-13305 GCA_963924905.1 uncultured Paracoccaceae bacterium | reverse complement strand
GCATGGCTCGGCCCTGTTTACGCGCGGTGAAACCCAGGCTTTGGTTGTGACCACGCTTGGCACTGGCGAAGATGAGCAAATCATCGATGCGCTGCATGGCAATTCGCGGTCAAATTTCTTGCTGCATTACAACTTCCCCCCCTATTCGGTGGGCGAGGTTGGCCGCGTTGGCAGCCCAGGTCGTCGTGAAATCGGCCATGGTAAATTGGCATGGCGCGCTTTGCAGGCTGTTTTGCCTGCAGCCACCGATTTCCCCTATACGATCCGCCTTGTGTCGGAAATCACCGAATCCAACGGCTCATCGTCCATGGCGTCGGTTTGCGGCGGCAGCTTGTCGATGATGGATGCGGGCGTTCCGCTGAAATCGCCTGTGGCGGGCGTGGCGATGGGTCTTATCCTAGAGGATGACGGCCGTTTTGCCGTTTTGACCGATATCTTGGGCGATGAAGATCACCTTGGTGATATGGATTTCAAGGTTGCAGGGACCGCCAACGGCATTACCACAATGCAGATGGATATCAAGGTTGCAGGCATCACCCCTGAAATTATGGCCCAAGCCTTGGCACAGGCCAAAGATGGTCGTTTGCACATCCTTGGCGAAATGAACAAGGCACTGTCGGCCCCACAGGGCTTTAGCGAATATGCCCCCAAGATCGAAACGTTGCAGATCCCAACGGATAAAATCCGCGAAGTGATCGGCTCGGGCGGCAAAGTGATCCGCGAAATCGTTGAATTGTCGGGCGCAAAGGTCGACATCAATGACGAAGGCATCATCAAGATTGCGTCGAACAATGCCGATGCGATCAAAAAGGCCTATGACATGATCTGGTCGATCGTGGCAGAGCCTGAAATTGGTCTGATCTATACTGGCAAGGTCGTCAAACTGGTGGATTTCGGTGCATTCGTGAACTTTTTCGGCAAGCGCGATGGTCTGGTCCATGTCAGCCAAATCGCGAACAAGCGGTTAAGCCACCCGAACGAAGCCCTCAAAGAAGGCCAAGAGGTTAAGGTCAAATTGCTGGGCTTTGACGACCGCGGTAAGGTGAAACTGGGCATGAAAATGGTGGATCAGGAAACTGGTCTGGAAATCACTGAGACCGCCGAAGAAGCGGGAGCGTAAAATATTGGCTGGGGTGAAAACCCCAGCCAAACTACATTTGGGGAATGTCCGTGTCGCAACATGTCACAATCATATCGGTCGCACACAATAGCAACGATGTTTTACCTGATATGTTGGCTTCTATTCCAACGGGAACACAGATTTACGTTGTCGACAATGCAACCAAAGATTTGACCTCACTCAAATCTATCTGTGCCAAATATAACGCCAATTTGATTGAAAACGGGGCAAACAAGGGCTTTGGATTTGCCTGTAATCGTGGCGCAGCGCAAGCAACGACCGAATTTGTTTTCTTTTTAAACCCCGATACAACTTTGGCCTCGGATACTTTGGATGAATTGGTGGCTGCTATGGGGCGCTATCCCAAGGCCAGTGCCATGAACCCACGCATTGCTTTGGCCGATGGCAGCACACAGTTTCATCACCGGTCCCGCCTGATGCCGATGTCAGAATATATGCCCCACCGTTGGCCTGATCAAGATGCCGAAGTGACCGTGCTGATGGGGTCTGCGATGTTCGTGCGCCGCAGCGAATTCATTGCCGTGGGCGGTTTTGACGAGGATATTTTTCTGTATCACGAAGATGACGACCTCTCGCGCCGACTGCGCGCTGAGCGCGGGCCGATCATGTTCATTCGGAATGCATTCGTCACACATCTGGCGGAAAAATCTTCAGGCTCTGCCAATGCGACATTCTATTTCAAACGCTACCATCAGGCGCGGAGTCGCGTTTATGCCGCCAAAAAGCATGGCCGCCCAGCGCCGTTCGCAATCGCGCTGCTCGGCGGGGTTTTGGCCATGTTGGTCCCAGATATGCTGTGGTCGTCATCGCGGCGCGCAAAAAGCTGGGGCATTTTGCGCGGTGTCCTAAGCACCTTGCGCGACGGAGGCAAGGGGCGCGGCGCATTGTAATTTCAGGTTCCCCGAGGTTTGGCGCGCAAAGTAGGCTCGGCATGACGCGGATCTTCGGGCCAGGGGTGGCGCGGGTATTGGCCGCGCATATCTTTGCGGACATCTGAATAAGAGCTGGTCCAAAATGCGGGGATATCGCGGGTCACTTGGATGGGTTTTTGGCCGGGCGACAGCAGGGTGACGCGCAGGGCGGTATCGCCGACCATCGGATGGCGCGTCACGCCAAACATTTCTTGAATGCGTATCTCAAATCCCGGCACGTCTGCGTCATAATCAATTGGCACACGCCGCCCCAATGGGGTTTCAAAATAGGGTGGCGCGATACGGTCTAATTCGACCGCTTGCGTCCAATTCATCCGCGCGCGTAAGGCCTCGGTCAGATCCAGATTGCGCAAATCAGCCTCGGTGCGGCATTTGGCCAAAAAGGGCAATAAACCATCATCTGCCAACAACGCTGCATCGGTCACATTTTGTCCAGCGAGTGCCATACGCGCCCGCAATCGCCGTGCTGAAGGGGTAAAGGTCAGACCAATTTGACGCATCCCCTCTAGCGCCGCGCGGGCAATGGCATCGCTGGGGGCATCAGGCCAGTTTTGATCCGTCAAGACCAGCGCGCCAAAACGTTCTTGTTTACGCATCAAAATGCGGCCTTCGCGACGTGACCATTCGCACAGATCATACCAAGCGATTTGATCGGCAAAAATTTGGCGCAGTTCGGCTTCGGTCAGGGCGACGGCTTGGCGCACAGTGGCCTCGCGCGGATCACCATCGAGATCGGTGGCCACGATCAAACGCGCGCCCGCCAAGGGCGTCCCCGCCGCCATCACCGCGCCCTTGCCGCCAGACAAGACCCAACGCGGCGCATCCCCTTTGCGGCGCAGTCCGATCCGATCTGGATAGGCCAGCGCCACTTGTTGACCCAATGATAAGGGCGGCAAGCGGGCGGTGTCCGAACGGTTCAGACGACGCGCCTCATCGCGAATACGCTCCACCGTGGGGCGCGATACGGGATATGGGTGATCCGCCTCGAATCTCTTGGGATCTTGGACGGCTGAAAGGCGCAGAGCCAAATCAGGGGGGGCGCCGCGCAATGGATCACGTTCAGCCAAAATGGCCGCCACAATCGCCGCAGATGGCCCCGCGCGCAGCAGCATATGGCCAAGGCGCGGGTGCAGCGGCAGGGCCGCCAAAGCGCGCCCATGGGGGGTGATCCGCACACCATCCAGCGCCCCCAAGGTCTGTAACAAAGCCCGCGCCTCGGACAGCGCAGCTGGATTAGGCGGGGTCAAAAATGGCAAACTGTCGCCACCCCAAAGTGCCAGTTCCAGCGCAAGCCCCGCCAGATCAGCCACTTCGATTTCTGCGGGGGGAAAGGGCGCCAATCCCCCCCCTTCGCCCCGCGTCCATGCGCGATAACAAACGCCTTCCGCGACACGCCCCGCACGGCCTGCGCGCTGGATAGCCTCGGCGCGGCTAACGCGTTCAGTCACCAGTTGCGACATACCAGAGGCAGGGTTAAACCGCGCACGCCGTGCACGCCCGCCATCAATGACGACGCGAATGTCAGGAATGGTCAGCGATGTTTCTGCGATCGATGTGGCCAGCACAATCTTGCGCGGCCCACCCGTGGCCAAGGCGGCGCGTTGGGCTGCAAATTCCATCGCGCCAAATAAGGGGCGAATATCTAGGGACGTGCGCCCAGACAGGGCGGTTTGCACCCGTCTAATCTCCCCCTCACCGGGCAAAAACACCAAGATACCGCCTTCGGAATTTTCCTCCACCGCTTGCAAGATCAGCGATGTCATCATCGCCTCGTATCGCAGGCTGGGATCAGGGCTGCGCCCCAACCAACGCGTGTCTACTTCAAAAGCGCGCCCTGCCGATGTGATGAGGGGCGCATCCCCCATAAGGGCGGCAACGGGGGCTGCGTCCAATGTCGCAGACATCACGATCAAGACCAGATCATCGCGCAAGGCGGCGCGGATTTCCAAGGCCAGCGCAAGGCCAAGGTCGGCGTTCAGACTGCGTTCGTGAAATTCGTCAAAGATGATCGCACCAATGCCTTTGAGTTCAGGATCAGCTTGGATCATGCGGGTTAGGATGCCTTCGGTCACGACCTCAATCTTGGTGGCGGCGCTGACGCGCGCTTCACCCCGAATTCGGTAACCTACGGCCATGCCCAGTGGTTCGTTCAAGGTTTCCGCCATGCGTTCGGCGGCAGCACGGGCAGCGAGGCGGCGGGGTTCAAGCATGATAATGCGGCCCATAATTAACCCTGAGGCCAATAAATCCAGCGGCACGCCCGTGGTTTTACCAGCGCCGGGGGGCGCTTGTAACACGGCCATGCCCTGATCTGCGACAGCGGCACGCATGTCGCCATAAACTTCGGTAATGGGTAAGATCACTGCAGCAAATCCAAAACCTCAAGGCTGGCATAGCCATCGGGAATTAGGTTCAGGCTGCGTTGGAAACTTTTGATCGCCGCAATTGTCAGGGGGCCAATTCTGCCATCTGCTTCGCCGACATAAAGGGCGCGGTCTAACAAGCGCTGTTGCAAAAGTTTACGCTCTTCTACCGTCAGGGCGCGCAGATCGCGCGGCCACGGATGTTTTATCGCCCCCCCACCACGCAAACGATCCGCCAGATGTCCGACCGCAATCACATAGGCGTCAGCGCGGTTATAGGTTTCTATTGCCGCAAAATTGTCAAAAATCATAAAGGCAGGTCCGCGCGCGCCCGCAGGGGTGATGATCGCGCCCCAACCCGTCAAAGGTATATCGCCAGTCACGCCCATTTCTATCCAGACCGACAGGGGTTTTTGGGTGCGACGACCTGCCAATTCACGATCAAAATCAGCGGGTAAGACCACCTCGACACCCCAAGGAATATCACTTTTCCAGCCGGATGCCGCCAAATAGGCCGCCGTTGAGGCCAGCGCATCCGTCGGATCATCATCCCAAATATTTGGGATACCATCACCTGAAAAATCGACCGCCAAAGCGCGGTAGGACGACGGCATGAACTGCGTATGCCCCATCGCCCCCGCCCATGATCCGCGCAACTGCTGGGGCTTCGCCTTACCCTCTTGAAGAGTTTGCAATAAGGCGATCAATTCGCCTTCAAAAAACGCGGCGCGCCGCCCCTCATAGGCCATGGTCGCAAGCGCCGAAAGGGTCGCAATATCGCCGCGTACCGCGCCATAAGCACTTTCCAATCCCCAAATTGCCACGACAATATGACGATCTACGCCATAGCGCGCATCAATCTGATCCAAAACCGCAGCGTGGGTTTTCAATGCCTTTTTACCAGAAACAATGCGATCTTCGGACACGGCGCGGTCCAGATAATCCCAAATCGAGCGGGTAAATTCGTTTTGATTACGGTCTTTCTCAACGACATCTGGCAGAAATTGAACATCCTGCATCGCCCCATCAAAGGTAGCTTGGCTGATCCCCGCCCCAAGCGCGCGGGCGCGAAAATCAGTGACCCAAGTGGCAAGACCTGCCTGTGTGCCAATCGTCATGCCAGCCCCTTCTTGCGCCCAAATCGGCGTGGCAAAAATAATTGCAATTGCCAAGATCATAACGCGCATATCTGCCCCCTCGACATCAGTCTAGCGGACCATCACAGACGTGCAAGAGATCAGCGGCGTTTGCGTTCCACCTTGCGTTGGATCTTTTCGGCCTTAATGGCTGTCTTGCTGGGTTTGCGCGGCGCAAATTTACGCCCACCCCGTTGCGCGCCCGAGGGCAGGGTCTTTCCCTCGAGCATCAACAAATCCAACATGATGCCGCCAGTGATCGGACTTGCCTCGGCCAGACGGACGGTCACGCGTTGGCCAATCCCAAGACGCACGCCCGTATCAGACCCAACCAAAACCTGCTCATCAGCGTCAAAATGGAAAAACTCACGCCCAATGGAACGAATGGGAACCAAACCATCGGCCCCTGTTTCATCCAATTTCACAAAAAGGCCAAATCGTTGAACGCCCGATATTCGCCCCCCAAATTCAGCCCCCACGCGCCCCGATAAAAACGCCGCCAAATAACGATCCGATGTGTCGCGTTCAGCCACCATCGATCTGCGTTCGGTATCTGAAATCAACTTTGCGGTTTCATCCAGATTTTCGATATCCCAAACGGACAGCCCATCATCGCCCCACAAGTGACCCGCGATCAACGCGCGATGCACGATCAAATCGGAATAACGCCGAATGGGTGACGTGAAATGGGCGTAATTGCGTAAAGCAAGTCCGAAATGCCCAAAGTTTCCCGCCGAATAATAGGCCTGAGTCATGGATCGCAGCGTTGTGATATTCATCAATTCGTCAAAATCAGTATCTTTGGCCTGATGAAGCAGACGGTTCAGATGCGATGTTTTCAGCACCTGCCCTTTGGCCAACACAAACCCCGACGCTTGTGCCACCTCGCGCAGCGCGTCCAACTTTTCGGGGCTGGGTTCTTCGTGGACACGAAACAAAAGGGGCCGCTTAAGCGCGATCAATTCTTCGGCGGCGGCGACATTGGCCAAGATCATAAATTCTTCGATCAGCTTATGGGCGTCAAAGCGGTCACGAAAAGAAACGGATGTCACCTCGCCCTCATCAGACAGGATGATCTTTCGTTCGGGCAAATCCAAATCCAGTGGCCCTCGCGCAGTGCGGGCGGTTTTCAACGCCTCATAGGCCGCATAGAGTGGACGCAAAACGGTGTCCAACAACGCATTGGCCTGATCGTCGCCATGCCCATCAATGGCGTCTTGCACCTGACCATAATTCAACGACGCTGCCGATCGCATCAGGCCACGCACAAAGCGGTGACGGGTTTTATTGCCCTGCGCATCGATGTGCATTTCCACCGCCAGACAGGCGCGGTCGACATCTTGGTGCAAGCTGCACAAATCACCCGATAAGGCATCGGGCAGCATCGGCACGACACGATCGGGAAAATAGCTGGAATTGCCACGCTTGCGCGCCTCGCGGTCAAGGGAAGAGTTTGGGCGCACATAATGTGCCACATCGGCAATCGCGACCCAAAGGATATGCCCACCTGCACCATCTGGCGCGGCATAAACCGCATCATCACGGTCGCGTGCATCTATCGGATCAATGGTGATCAGCGCCATATTGCGCAAATCAGTGCGCCCCGCCAAAGGGGCGGGGGTGGCACGTTCGGCCTCGGCCAAAACGCCATCGGGGAAATGATCGGGAATGCCGTGTTGATGAATGGCAATCAACGACACCGCTTTGGCCGCAGACGGATCGCCCAACCGCGCTGTGATCCGCGCTTGGGGCAAACCAAGACGGCGCGGGCCGACCTGCTCTGCCTCGACCAATTCACCATCACGGGCGTCAAAACTGTTGACGCGCGCGACCGTCCATTCCTTATCCGCACCTTTATCAATTGGGATGATGCGACCGCCTTCGGTCGTCTGGCGGTAGATCCCTAAGACTTTTTGTGTGGTCCCGCCCAAAGTTCGGATCAGCCGCGCCCGATAAGCATAATCTTGCCCCACGACAGGTTCGACGCGCGCCAAAATCCGCATACCCTCTGCCAAGGCAACGTCGCCCTTTTGCGGTTGGATCAAAATCAGCGGACTATTTTCATCTTCGAGCGCGCGTGCAAACAGATCGCCACTCGAATCAGGTGGCAGCACCAACAACACGGACACAGGCGGCAGTGCCCCTACGGATCGTTTGGGTCGTGGGGCAATGTCGCCCTCTTGCTCCAATTCAATCAAGATACGCTTAAGGTCGATTTTCGCAGCCCCCTTAAGGCCAAAGGCCAAGGCGATATCGCGCTTGGTCGATTGGGCGGGGTTGTCGAGGATCCATTGACGGATCTGGTCTTTGTTGGGGATCATTTTCATCCCCTGCCCCTAACACGCAGAGCGCGCTAACTCTAGCACCATATCGCGATGTTCTATTCCCGCATCCACATAGACAGGCCCAAAGGCCACAAATCCAAGACGGGCATAAAAATCAATCGCATGGGTCTGGGCGCCCAGTTTGACCCGCGCAATCGCGGGCATATCCCCAAAACGCGCCACGGCAGCGCGGATCAAGTCGGCGCCAATACCGCGCCCGCGTGCGGGCGCCAAAACGCAGACCCGACCAATCTTGCCTGTATCATCCCCGATCAACAACCGTGCCGAGCCAATCGCCACACCATTTTCCACAGCCAACAAATGGATCGCGGCATCGTCTTGATCGTCTAATTCGTCCGCCTCGGAGACATTTTGTTCCTGAATAAACACAATGCGCCGCAAGGCGCGACAGGTGGCAATGTCGCGGGTTTCATCGATCGAAATCATTCGAAATAATCACGCAGAACGCGCCCATATATGGATTTCAAAGTGTGAATATGGGCGATTTCCACACGTTCATCGACCTGATGCATAGTTTTACCGACCGAGCCAAATTCAACCACAGGACAGTGATCTTTGACAAAGCGCGCATCCGAAGTGCCGCCCGACGTCGAAGGTTCAGGGATGATCCCCGTCTCGGCCTGCACTGCAGCCGCGATCATTGTGGAAAAATCACCCAAAGGGGTCAGAAAGCTTTCGCCCGAAATCGTGATCCGTAGATCAATTTGCACTCCCGTTTCGGTTTGAACAGCCATGGCGTGATCTTGCAACCACCGTGTGACACTTGCCCCCGAATGGGCGTCATTAAAACGGATATTGACGGTGGCTGCGCCCTTAGCGGGGATCACATTATTGGCAGGATTGCCGCAATCGATCGTGGTTATCGCAAGGGTTGATGGATCGAAATGTTCGGTGCCTAGATCCAATGGCGCGCTTTCAAGTCGGGTCAGCAGCGCGACCAAGGCCGACATTGGATTTTTAGCGCGATGTGGATAGGCTGAATGACCCTGAACCCCCGTTGCCGAAATAAACGCTGTCATCGACCCCCGCCGCCCGATCTTCATCATCTCGCCCATGGTGTTGGGACAGGTCGGTTCGCCCACAACGCAATGGGTCATGCGTTCCCCTGCCCCCGCCATCCAGTCCAGCAGGGCGACCGTGCCATCGGTTGCCTCGCCCTCTTCATCGCCGGTGATTGCCAAAATCACCGCGCCATCAGGTGGGGTCTGGCGCACGAAATCAATAGCCGCCGCCGCAAAGGCTGCAACACCTGACTTCATATCCGTGGCGCCTCGACCATAGAGCCAGCCATTTACGATCGCCCCGCCAAAGGGGTCTTGCGTCCATGCCGCCCGATCACCCACGGGCACAACATCCGTATGCCCATTAAACCCAAAGGATTTATTGGCACCCTTGCTGCCCCAGCGGGCATAAAGATTGGCCGTCTGACCACGATCAACACGGGTGCACTCAAAACCTGCCGCGGCCAGCAGGCTTTGCAACAAGACCAAAGCCCCCCCTTCCGTCGGCGTGACAGAGGGGCAACGCACCAAATCAACGGTTAACTGGACAGGATCGACAGGGACAAACACAGCGGCGCCTTTCAAAAAGCAATTCAATTCAGCGATAGCCACAAGCTGTCCAATCCGCAACAGTTTCCCATCGCCATAAAAAGAAGCGGCATTTTTGCGTGACAGATCACCTTTGCTGTGACATATTTTGCGCATATTAGAAATGATCCCAAATGGGACATCATCAAGGGCAGAGCAGCCCATCCACAATTTTAAACGTCTCGCCTAACTGGGCGGTTTTTGCGTGTGTTGATGATATAAGGCAGGACAAGAAATTAACGTGGAACATCGTCTTTCAGCAGTTCAAAACAATGCAGGTAAACAGCCGCAAATCTGGATCGGACTTTCAAATAAGGGGCTGTTGCGACCGCAAACATTGGCTGGGAATCAATTAGATCAAGGATGCTTTGTGATCGAGTTTCGCCTGCCTTTGCCCAAAGAAAAGGTTCTGCTCGAATATCAATGCCAAAGCGGCTTTCCAAATAGTTTTGCATTGTTTTTTGATCCAGATGTCGGACTTGCCATTATTCACCGCAGTCGCAGCCGGGTCGCGCGCCATACGATCGATGGGCCTCTGCCCGTTGGGGTGGGCACTGCAAGGGTGACATTCAAGTTTGATATCGACGCACAAACTTGGGCCATGACCTACGAAATCTTGACCCTAGAAAGCAGTTTCAGATCAGCACAGGGCAGCCACGCGCTGCCGATAGGATTTGCGGATTTGGACCAGATTTGCACAGCCTCAAAGCATAGCGATGCTGTCTTATGGTTCGGGTTTTGCCACGGGAATGAATTGCCAAAATCTGCGCCTTGGGTTGGACCACGCACGATGATCGCGACAAGTCTTGGTTGGGTTGCCGCAGGTAATTTGCGCGCGGGCGACATCATTATGACCGAGGATCATGGCCCACTGCCCTTAATGTCTGCGCGGCGCGTCGATTTGCCGGCGCGCGGCTCTTTTGCGCCGATTCTACTGCGCGCCCCGTTTTTCGGCACAGGTCAGGATTTGCTGGTGTCGGCCGAACAAAAATTGCTGATGAACAGCGGTGAGGTTGAATATCTGTTTGGGTGCGACGGCGTTTTGGTCAGTGCAAAAGAGGTGGTCGATGGGCGCACCGCGCTTGCCGATGATCGGCGGACACTTGCCTCTGTTATTCGTCTTGACTTGGGGCGGTCGGCGCTGATCGATGTGGGGGGATTACTTCTTGCAGTAAACTCTGGCCATGAGGCGGCCGACGCATTTGCCACCCTTTCCCGGTTTGAAGCAGCGACCTTAATGGCAATGTTACGGCGTCAGGTGACTCGCGTTGCCTAGCGCCCGTCAAACTTGACATCTGTTCGCCATGCGCCCATATCTGAGTGAAATCGTCGGAGTATCACGATGTTCATCCAGACCGAATCCACGCCTAACCCTGCAACGCTGAAATTCCTGCCAGGCCAAACGGTTTTGGACATGGGAACAGCCGATTTTCCAAATTTGGAATCGGCGGAAAAATCACCTTTGGCCAAACGCATTTTTGCGTCAGGACAAGTGACGGGCGTGTTTTTAGGCACTGATTTTGTGACAGTGACCAAGGATGACGCCGCTGATTGGCAACATATCAAACCCGCCATTTTGGGCGCGATCATGGAGCATTATCAATCTGGCGCTGCCGTCATGGAAGGCGACGCCCAAGCGGCACATGCGCCGCACAGCGGCCCAGACAGTGACATTGTGCGACAAATCATGGAATTGCTCGATACCCGCGTGCGCCCTGCGGTGGCCCAAGATGGGGGCGATATCACCTTTCATGGGTTTGACCGTGGGATCGTCTATTTGCATATGAAAGGCGCCTGTGCGGGTTGCCCCTCATCCACTTTGACGCTGAAAATGGGCATCGAAAACCTGTTGCGGCACTATATTCCCGAAGTGTTAGAAGTGCGCCCTGTCGCGGCCTAGTTTGCTGTGACCCAGATTATATTGGCCTTTGACACTTCGGCGGCGCATTGCGCTGTGGCCATAATGTGGCCAGGGAGTTACCTTGCGCGGTCCGAGGCCATGTCCAAGGGTCAGGCAGAACGGCTTTTGCCGATGATCCAAGATTTGATGGTCGAGGCGCAGATAGCCTGGACAGATCTGGATCGCATTGCTGTTGGCACAGGGCCTGGCAATTTTACAGGCATACGGATTGGGGTTGCTTTGGCGCGGGGGCTTTCCTTGGGCTTGGGCATTCCAGCGGTGGGCGTGACAGGATTTCAGGCACGGGCAAATTCTGTGAGTTTGGATGACTATTGGGTCACAATCCCCGCACCGCGCGATCAGATTTATGCCCAGCGATTTGGGACGGCCAGTAGCCCCGCAACAATGAGTGCGGCGGCAAGTTTCAATGCCGCAGCGGTTGGGGTTTTGTCCATCACAGAACTTTCCCCCCAAGAATTGGTGTGTGCTATCGCCGATGTCGCCAGCTGTGCCACCGATTTCACGCGCCCAGCGCCGTTTTATTTGCGCGCGGCAGATGCTTTGCCGTCTTCGGACCCGCCACCCATGATCCTGCCATGACCCCTGAGAACATGGCCACATTACACCGTGCCTGTTTTACCACCCCCCGTCCTTGGACCGGTGCAGAGTTTCGGGCGCTTTTGGACAGTCCCCATATTTACGTCTGCACCGCCGCACATGGGTTTGCCATGGGGCGCGCCGTGGCGGGCGAGGCAGAATTGTTGACCATCGCCGTGGCCCCTATGTCGCAAGGCCTTGGGATAGGTTCCGCGCTGATGGATGAATTTTTAGACAAGGCCAAACAGCGCCAAAGTGAGTCGGTTTTTCTGGAAGTCGCTGAAAATAACACCGCCGCAATCGCCCTTTATGTCAAAAAAGGTTTTGTCCAAATGGGCAAAAGGCCGCGCTACTACCAGCAAGCTGATGGGACCGCGATTTCCGCGCTAAATTTCGCCTATCGGTTCTGACAAAAACGATAAAGTTTTGATCAAATGGAAAAAGCACTGGGTTTTGTGCAAGATTCCTGTTGACCCTGCTGCAAAGCTGCTGACTAAATTGGTCACGATCTCTGCGCTACACGGCAAAGGTTGCCGTGGGTAAGTGGGGCGACAAAATCTGAAACCGGGAGAAAATCATGACCCTGATGAAACACCTTTTGGGCGCGGCAGGTACGCTGGCGCTGACAGCTGGTCTTGCCAGCGCAGAACCTGCGATCATCTTTGATTTGGGTGGCAAATTCGACAAATCGTTCAACGAGGCTGCGTTCAACGGCGCGACCAAATGGGCGACTGAGACGGGCGGCACGTTCAAAGAGCTGGAAATGCAAGACGAAGCCCAGCGCGAACAAGCCCTACGTAGCCTTGCAGAGGCGGGCGCAAACCCTGTCGTCATGACGGGATTTGCCTTTGGGGACGTTCTGGCCAAGGTTGCGCCAGACTATCCAGACACCAAATTTGCGATCATCGACATGGTTGTTGATCAACCAAACGTCAAATCAGTTGTCTTTACCGAAGACCAAGGCAGCTATTTGGTGGGTATGATGGCTGGTATGGCATCGAAAACCAACACCGTTGGCTTTATCGGCGGCATGGACATCCCGCTGATCCGCCGTTTTGGTTGCGGCTATGCCCAAGGCGTTTTGGCCGCGAAGCCTGATGCAACAGTTGTCTTGAATATGACGGGGACCACGCCTTCGGCATGGAACGACCCAGTTAAGGGTGCTGAATTGGCCAAGGCCCAGAAATCGCAAGGCGCGGATGTGATTTTCGCAGCGGCAGGCGGCACGGGCGTTGGTGTTTTGCAAGCGGCTGCTGATGAAGGCATTTTGTCGATTGGCGTGGACAGCAACCAAAACTATAT
>CAWUUC010000302.1:0-3876 GCA_963924905.1 uncultured Paracoccaceae bacterium | reverse complement strand
GGTCACCCGCACTGGGAGTCGCAACTAAAAGGCCTGATCGAACGTCACGCCCAAGAAACGCAATCCGTGATTGCCTTGCGTATTTTGGGCGACTGGGCCACCGAGCGCGGTAATTTCCTGCAAATTTGTCCTAAGGAAATGTTGCCGCATCTGAAACATCCTTTGTCGGATGAAGTGGCCAAAGTGCCGGCAGAGTGACGGGGTAAGTCGTTAAGAACCCTAAAAGTATGCAAAGGCGGCAGGGGCATCTCTGCCGCCTTTGCCATGGTTTGGACACAATCTCGCGACAATTTTGCCTTAAATTATCGTCAAATTGGAAACAATGGATATTTAGAATATACAAAAGAATAGAGGCAACGCAGAAGTGCCAGTTTTTTCGGAACAGTTTTATGTGATGGATCCTGCCGCCCCGCCCGGTGCGGGGACTGTTTTGAATGTTGTGCGTCTGGATGTAAATGATGTCGACAACAACGGGCTTATTCGACCTTCGAATGGGGATACTGTCGGTGGTCTGGTCGTCAATGCGGCATGGCAAGGGGATCGTATTACCATTGTTTTGAATGGGGTGCAGCGTGTCGTCACGGGTGTCACATTCTATCGAAATGGCGGCGCTGCCGTGTTTACGCCGACAGATGGTACGATCTTGGCATCGGCAACATTTGTCCGCTCGACATTTGTCACAACCAGCACACAGGCCACCGTTCCCAGTTTTGGCCCCGCCTGTTTTGTGCGTGGCACGCGCATTCAAACACAACTAGGTCTGCGAAAGATCGAAGAATTGAGGGTGGGCGATTTGGTCATCACCAAAGATCACGGCGCGCAACCTTTGCGGTGGGTCGGACACAGCACGGTTGCGGGCACAGACATTTGGGCGCCGATCCGCTTTGCCCCAGGAGTTTTGGGCAATGATCGTGCGCTTTTGGTGTCGCCGCAGCACCGTATTTTAGTCGGTGGTTGGCAAAGCGAGCTATATTATGGCGAGGACGAGGTATTGGTGAGCGCCAAACATTTGGTTAACGGTCGTTCCGTGCGGCCCGTCATGCGCGATCAGGTGGATTATTTTCACCTGCTGTTCGACCGTCACGAGGTGATCTATTCCGAAGGGGCCGCCAGCGAAAGCTTTCATCCTGGTGATCAAATCATGCAGGAAAATCATCATATTCGCGCCGAAATCTACGCGCTCTTTCCAGAATTGGCAAAAGTGGAAAACCTTTGGCCCACTGCGCGGCGCGTTTTGCGCGCGCGTGAGGCCGAAGTTTTAGCCGCCGCCTAAGGCATTCCAGACTTGACCAAGACGGCGTCATAGGGAAGATGCGCAGCCATGGCACAAGCGCGCAAATCACAAAAAATACCTCAGCCTGCGACATGGCAACACCGCGCAAAAGCGGTCGCGATCAAGGCAGGTGCAAGTATCGCTGCGTTTTTCGCGCTCTTGATTTTGGTCTTTGCCTTTGTGCCGCCACCCCTCAATATCTATCAGGCATCCGAAGCGTGGCGATTGGGCGGGATATCCAAGGACTGGACGTCTTGGGATAATATTGCCCCTGTGATGGGTCGGGCGGCGGTCGCAGCCGAAGATGCTAATTTCTGCAACCACTGGGGTTTTGATATTGCGGCCATCAAAGATGCGGTCAGCGAGGGCAGCAATCGCGGCGCGTCAACCATCACCCAGCAAGTGGCAAAAAACGTCTTTTTGTGGCATGGGCGCAGTTATTTTCGCAAGGCCATGGAGGCGGTATTGACCCCCGCTGTGGAACTTATCTGGTCAAAACAGCGCATTTTGGAAGTCTATTTGAACATTGCAGAATTCGACGAGGGTGTTTTTGGCGTCCAAGCTGCAGCACAACATTATTTTGGTGTCGATGCGGGGGATTTATCGCAAGTTCAAGCGGCGCGGTTGGCCGCAATCTTGCCCGATCCCAAAGGACGTTCAGCGTCAAAACCGTCAGATTTCGTGCGCCGCCGGGCGCAATCCATATTGTCGGGGGCTGACACGATTGCTGCGGATGGACGTGCCAAATGCTTTGATTGGCGGTAATGGAATGTCGGTTGAATCGGGCGTAAAATCAGGGCATTGATGGATTGTCCAGTTTTTCAGAGTGTGCCTCGGATGATCCGTCTTTACCATTCCCCCCTGTCACCCTTTTGCCGCAAGGTGCGCCTGACAATGGCGGAAAAAAAGCTGGAAGTCGAGTTGGTCGAAGAGCGCTATTGGGAACAAAATCCTGAATTTATGCGCCGCAATCCCGCTGGGAAAGTTCCTGTTTTACGCATTAATGGTTTGACCTTGTCAGAAAGCCAAGCAATTTGCGAATATCTAGAAGAGACGATACCCAACCCGCCCTTGCTGCCCAAAGAGGCCGATCGCAGGTTTGAGGTGCGCCGTCTATGTGCATGGTTTGATGATAAATTTCATGCTGAAGTCACCTCAAAATTGGTCTATGAGCGGGTCAATAAAAAACTGATGTCGCAAGGCTATCCCGATTCTAAAAACGTCAAAGCGGGATCTGTGGCGATCAAATATCATCTGGATTATATGGGTTGGCTTTTGGATCAGCGGCGCTGGCTGGCGGGGGATGTAATGACCTTGGCTGATTTCACGGCAGCGGCGCATTTGTCGGCGCTGGATTACAATTCTGATGTTGATTGGAATCGCAATCCTGCTGTCAAAGACTGGTATGCAAAAATCAAATCGCGGCCGTCATTCCGCACAATTTTGGCTGATAATGTCCCAGGTTTTCCGCCGTCTAATCATTATGCCGATTTGGATTTTTGACCACGATGTGGGGCTGTCTGCCCCCCAAGGTGCATTTGCACGCAAATGCACCTACCCCCTGAAGGTATTTGGGCCAGTATGAAAGCCTTGCGCGAGAGATTGGCGCAAGAAGCGCAGGCGGTTGGATTTTCCAAGATGGGAATATGTGCGCCTGATGCTGCGCCGCAGACAGCGGCACGTTTGGCGGCATTCTTGGCCCAAGGGCGGCATGGTGAGATGGGCTGGATGGCAGAGCGGACCCATTGGCGCGGTGATGCCAGTCAATTGTGGCCGCAGGCGCGGTCGGTGATCATGTTGGCAGAAAGTTATACACCAGTTGTTGATCCGTTGCAGGTTTTGCGACAGCGCGATCGGGCTGCGATCTCTGTTTATGCCCAAGGCAAAGATTACCATGATTTGGTCAAAAGGCGGCTAAAGCGTCTTGGAAGATGGCTGTTGGATCAAGCGGGTGGCGAGATTAAGGTCTTTGTCGACACGGCCCCTGTGATGGAAAAGCCTTTGGCAGAGGCGGCGGGTTTGGGATGGCAAGGCAAACATACCAATTTGTTGGCGCGGGATTTGGGCAATTGGGTGTTTTTGGGGGCTATTTTCACCACATTGGATTTGCCAAAAGACACAGCAGAAATCAGCCATTGCGGCAGTTGTACGGCCTGTTTGGACATTTGCCCAACGGGGGCATTTCCCGCACCGTATCAATTGGATGCGCGGCGCTGCATTTCCTATCTGACAATTGAATATGCGGGGGAAGTTGCGCCTGAGTTGCGCCCATTGATGGGAAACCGGATTTATGGCTGCGATGACTGTTTGGCGGTTTGCCCTTGGAACAAGTTTGCGGTGGCCGCGCAAGACTTAGGGTATCAGCCGCGCGTCGGCGCGCCAGAGTTGGCGGAATTAGCAGCGCTCGATGATGCGGCATTTCGCGCGCGTTTTTCTGGCAGCCCAATCAAGCGCATTGGGCGGGATAGGTTCATCCGCAATGTGCTTTATGCGATTGGAAATTCAGGAAATGTGCACTTGTTATCGGTTGCAGAGCCCCTTCGCGATGATCCCAATCCCGTCGGACAAATCGGTGATTATAATTTTGAGGTTGGGGCGCTGAC
>CAWUUC010000301.1:0-2605 GCA_963924905.1 uncultured Paracoccaceae bacterium | reverse complement strand
GGTCTGGCCCAAACTGACGCACAGTTTTATGCAGCGATCGATCCCTTGATCCAGATGGTGTCAAACCTTGGCGAGGTGGGCCCGGTGGCAGATGTCGAAGAAGCATTTATGTGCAAGGCCCCAGATGCACCCCAGTTGCGCGATGTGGCCTATTGGAAAGGGATCGGCGTCTCGATTGGGTCGTCTTCGCTGGAATTCACCCCTGCGATGCTGGATGCTATGACCTATAACGCCGACCCGCTTTCGATGGCTGCATTGCAAACACAAGCCCTGTCTGGGCGCCCAACCCCACTGGCCAATATGTTGGCGGTGCTGAAAGACAGAAATGCGGCCCCTTCCGCCTTGGCCTTTTGGGGCGCATATGCCGCCGATTTTCAAGGGGTTGCCACGGCATCGGCAATGCTAGAACTCTCGCGCGCCAAAACGCCCGACCAGCGCGACCAAGCCTTGGAATTGTTTCGAACGGCCATTGCGGTGGGCGATAAGGGGGCTGCCCTAAAATTGGCGGCGGTTTTATTGCAGCAGCCCGACCTTGCCAACCGAACCGAGGCCTTGACCCTTTTGCAACCATTGGCCGAACACGGCGGAGGCGATGCGATGGCTTTGCTGCAAATCGCTGATCCGATCAGCTATCCAACCCCCGCAGCAGTTTACGAAAAATACGCACAGACGATCGCAGCGCGCGGTGATTTCAGTGCGCTTTTGCTGGCAATGCCATTTCTGCCCGACCCCGCGCAACGCGAAATCTACCGCGCCCGCGCCACCGAAACAATGAGCTGCGCCTTTCCCGAGGCGATTGCCTTTGCCAAGGTATGGGGAAAGTTGGGGGATGAGAAAAGGGTGCGACACTGGCTGGCCATTGCGGCTGAATTGGCGGGCCAAGATGCATGGCAAATGATCGTTTTGGGCGACACGCAACGCGACCAACTTGGGGCCGAAGGGTTGGTTACAGCTGTCGCGCTTTATGAACAATCGAACGCCTTGGGCAGTAAGACGGCCGTGCAACGCTTGCTTAAACTTTATGGAACGCGCAGCGATCCAAATTATGACGAAGGCAAAGCGGCAGATTTGACCGTTACGCTGATTGATCGCAGTGATCCGACCGTGATCCCCGACCTTTTGGCAGAGCTGACACGCCGCAATCCAGCCCTTGCCGTTTTGATTGATTTGCGGCTCGACCTTGACGATATTTACCAAAAAGCGGCCGAAGCTGGCAGTCCCGCAGCCATGCGTGAACACGCCCGCCGTTTGGGCGAAACAGCCATTCAGTCTGACGAGGTGGCCGCCGCAACAAGTTGGCTGATCCGCGCGTCTGAGGCGGGCGATGCCAAGGCCATGGTGCAGCTGTCGCAGGCCTATGCCTTGGGGGTCGGGGTCGCGCCCTCAATTGATTTGGCCCACAGCTGGCTGCAACGCGCCGCAGAGGCTGGTGAGTTGGGCGCTATCGACTTGATCAAATTGCTCAATACCCAAGCGGCTTTGAATTGAGACGCCTTTGGATCGCTGCTGCGCTCATCTGCATAATCTGGCCTATAACCCCCGTGCAGGCCACACCCTTTAGCTGCGCCGCTTTGGCTGAACCCATCGTCAGGCTGGACTATGGCAGCCGTTACACTGGCAGTGATAAAAGCCGTTCGTCTTTTGACACTGCAAGCAATGCCGAAGTGAACGCACAGTTAGGGCCAGTAGACGCGTTTATCACGGACATGATTCATGCTGCAAACACGGCGCTGCTGACGGCAGATATCGGGGCCGCCGACTGCGTCAAAGCAGGGCTGTTGGTTTGGGCCAAAGCAGGGGCTTTGGGGCAAATGGCGACACTGAACGCCAAATTGTCTGTCGCATCGCGCTTGGCGGGGTTCGCCTTTGCATGGGACGAGGTGAAACCGATGGTGGCAAATGACGCAGACAGCGCCTTAATCGAGGCATGGTTGGCGGGGTTGGCAGCGTCAAGCATGACCTTTTTTGACACCGAAGCGCCCCCCAATTCCCAAAAGAACAATCTTCGCGCTTGGGCGGCGCTTGCGGTGGCGCGGGTTGGACTGACCTTGGGCGACGTGCAGATGATCGATTGGGCTGATGCCAGCCTGCGCCTTGTGATCTGCACAGCCAATCCTGATGGCAGCTTACCATTGGAAATGGCCCGCAAGGGTCTGGCGCTGCATTATCAAATCCATGCCCTAACCGCGTTGGTCCCCGCGGCAGTGCTTTTACAAGGCCATGGCCACAGCCTATTTTTGGCCTGCAATGGCAGTCTGCACCGCAGTATCCGCTTTGCGCTGCAAGCGTTCGATGACCCCGCCACAATCACCCGCATGGCCAAAAGCGATCAAAGCTATTTTGACGGATCCGACATATTACAAGGCTTTGAACTTGCCTGGGCTGCGCCCTATCTTGCAACTTTTTATGCCCCAGATGTTGCAAAATTCGTGGCCCCGTTCGGTGATCTTGCCAATTCCAAACTTGGTGGGTTGCAGGCCTTGTTATGGCCTGACGATCTTTGACCTTTGGGGGCTGGTGTTGACCATGGGTCGACCATTGCAGCGAAACGACCATCAGCGGCGCGCCAGTCAACTGCGGTTGTTGCAACCATGCAGGGGCGCTG
>CAWUUC010000300.1:0-10098 GCA_963924905.1 uncultured Paracoccaceae bacterium | reverse complement strand
CGGTGGCACTGAAAACTGCGCTGAACAATGCAGGCATCGCCATGGGCAAAGACCCCGATCCAACGATGATTGCTGCAGCGCAGGCGGTTGAAATCACCCATGTTCAGTCGCGTTTAGGCTTGTCGATTGCGGTCATCGCACTGGCTGTTGCGGGGTTCATCTTTGGCTATCTGCGCGTCAAACCTGAATTTCGCGCGCGCATCGCGACAGAACGATTTTCGATGGTCCTTTTGATCATGGCTTCAATGATTGCGGTCTTGACCACCGTTGGTATTGTTGGGTCACTGTTGTCTGAAACAATTCATTTCTTTCGTCTTTATCCCGCAAGCCAATTCTTCTTTTCTACGGTCTGGAGCCCGCGTTTCGGCGGTGGGTCGGATTTGGGGATTTGGCCGCTGCTGTGGGGGACGCTCTATGTGTCGTTTATCGCTCTTTTGGTTGCGGTTCCGATTGGCCTGATGTCCGCGATTTATCTGGCTGAATATGCGTCAAAATCGGTTCGTGCCGTTGCAAAACCATTGATCGAAGTTTTGGCAGGCATTCCCACAATCGTTTATGGTCTGTTTGCCTTGATCACCGTTGGCCCGTTGTTGCGCGATTATTTTGCAACTCCCATGGGTTTGGGCAACTCGTCGTCTTCTGTGCTGACGGCAGGTTTGGTGATGGGCATTATGATTATCCCCTTCGTATCGTCCTTGTCGGATGACATCATCAATGCGGTGCCGCAGTCTTTGCGCGACGGATCGCTTGCGATGGGTGCAACCCCTGCCGAAACTGTCCGCAAAGTTGTCTTTCCTGCCGCCTTGCCTGGGATTGTAGGCGCTATTTTGCTGGCGGCTTCGCGCGCGATCGGTGAGACGATGATCGTGGTCTTGGGCGCGGGGGCTGCTGCGAAACTTTCCCTAAACCCCTTTGACGCGATGACAACAGTGACCGTAAAAATTGTCAGCCAATTGACGGGCGATACAGAATTTGCCTCGCCCGAAACATTGGTTGCCTTTGCGCTGGGCCTAACATTGTTCACTATGACCCTATGCTTAAATGTCATCGCACTTGTCATTGTGCGGAAATATCGGGAGCAATACGAATGAACACGCAATCCGAACCTTCCGCCCCAAAGAATTCGCTGTTCACGCCTGATGCGCGCACAAAATCACGCAATGCTGCTGAAAAGCGGTTTCGCGCCTATGGATTGTTTGCGATCAGCTTGGCGCTTTTGGCGTTACTATGGTTATTGATTTCGATTTTTTCGGCGGGTCTGCCTTCATTCCGCCAAACCTTTATTGATATGCCCGTCGCCTTGGATGCAGCGGTTTTGGATAAGGCTGGTAACCGTGATCCAAAGGAAATGGCGTCGGTCAGCACCGTCGGTTATGGCAAGGTTCTAGCCAGTGCCCTTGAGGCTGAGGTGGCGGCACGCGGACTGAACGCCCAAGGGATGACTGACCGAGACTTTAGCGGAATGATATCTGAGGAATCGGCGGCGACATTGCGCGATCTGGTTTTGGGCGATCCCAGCCTATTGGGCCAAACGATTGCCTTTTCCGCTTTGGCCAATGGGCGCATTGACGGCTATTTCAAGGGCCGCGTGACGATGGAAACAGCGGTGCGGGATAAGAACACATCGCCAGAGCGCCTTGCTTTGGCGGATGAATTGCGTGCGGTGGGCGTGGTCAATATGCGGTTTAATACAGGCTTTTTCACGATGCCGGACGCCTCTGATCGTCGCCCCGAAGCGGCTGGTTTGGGCGTGGCCATTGTCGGATCATTTTATATGATGCTGGTCGTTTTGGTCTTGGCCCTGCCAATTGGGGTTGCAGCATCGGTTTACCTAGAAGAATTCGCGCCCAAGAATCGTTGGACTGATTTGATCGAGGTGAATATTGCCAATTTGGCTGCCGTTCCGTCGATTGTTTATGGTATCCTTGGTCTTGCGATTTTTATCAATGTCGCAGGCTTGCCCCAGTCCGCCCCCATCGTGGGCGGGTTGGTTTTGACCTTGATGACATTGCCCAATATCATCATCCCAACACGCGCCGCCCTTAAGGCCGTGCCACCATCGATCCGCGATGCAGCTTTGGGGGTTGGGGCGTCTAAATTGCAAACGGTGACGCACCATGTTCTGCCTTTGGCGATGCCAGGGATTTTGACAGGCACAATCATCGGGCTGGCCCAGGCTGTGGGCGAAACTGCGCCTTTGCTGCTGATCGGTATGGTTGCCTTTGTGCGCGACTTTCCAGGCGCGCCGCCGTCTGGTTTGTTTGATCCCGCCTCGGCCTTGCCTGTGCAAATCTATAACTGGACACAACGCAGCGATCCCGGCTTTATCGAACGTGCCTCTGGCGCCATCATCGTTTTGTTGATCTTTTTGATCTTGATGAACACGATTGCCATCTTGCTGCGCCGTAAATTTGAACGCCGCTGGTAAGGGGCTGAACCATGAAAGATATGAGAGTGGAGCGCGACGTGCAAACCGAGACAGTCAAAATCGAAGCCCGCGATGTGCAGGTCTTTTACGGCACGAATCACGCGCTGAAAGACGTGAATGTGAAAATCATGGATCGCACCGTGACCGCTTTTATCGGGCCGTCGGGCTGCGGTAAGTCCACCTTTTTGCGCTGCATCAATCGTATGAATGATACGGTTGCATCGGCACGCGTCGAGGGTAAAATTCTGCTAGAGGGCGAAGATATCTATGATAGCCGCGTCGATCCCGTGCAATTGCGCGCCAAGATAGGGATGGTATTCCAAAAGCCTAACCCCTTCCCTAAGTCGATTTATGACAATGTATCCTATGGTCCCAAAATTCATGGCATGACCCGCAATAAGGCCGAGTTGGACGAGATTGTTGAAAAATCCTTACGCCGCGCGGCCCTGTGGAATGAGGTTAAAGATCGTTTGACATCGCCTGGGACGGGCCTGTCGGGTGGTCAGCAACAGCGTTTGTGCATTGCGCGTGCCATCGCCACATCGCCCGAAGTGTTGTTGATGGACGAGCCGTGCTCGGCGCTAGATCCAATCGCGACGGCGCAGGTTGAGGAATTGATCGACGAATTGCGTTCGGAATATTCGGTGGTCATCGTCACCCATTCGATGCAGCAAGCCGCCCGCGTGTCGCAGCGCACCGCGTTTTTCCATCTTGGGAATCTGGTCGAGTTTGGGGAAACGGGGCAAATTTTCACCAATCCCCAAGACCCGCGCACGGAATCCTACATTACTGGTCGTATCGGTTAAGGAATAGAAAAATGGTCCAATCTTCGCATATTCGGTCCGCCTTTGACCAAGACCTAGAGGGCGTAAAGGCCCAAGTTGCCAAAATGGGCGGTTTGGTCGAAAAGGCCTTGCTGAGTGCTGCAGACGCCCTTGAATCTCGCGATGTCGCCTTGGCAATGCAGGTGCGCCGCGATGATGCTGCCATCGATGCGCTGGAAGAAATGATTCAAACCGAATGCGCCCGCATTATCGCCATCCGAACGCCCATCGCATCGGATTTGCGCACAGTTTTGACCGTGATGCGGCTTGCAGGCGGGCTGGAACGTGCGGGTGATTATGCCAAAAACCTCGCCAAGCGCACGGTTGTTTTGGCTGAAATGCCGCAAATTGACGGCTCGGCTTTGGCCGTGAAACGCATGACACGTTCGGTTGTGGCGATGCTATCCAAGGCACTGAACGCCTATTTCGCTGAAGATGCGATTTTGGCTGAAGAGGTCCGTCAAAGCGATCTGGAAATCGATCAGATGTATAACTCGATCTTCCGCGAATTCCTGACCCATATGATGGAAGACCCGCGCAATATCACCGCCTGTATGCACCTGCACTTCATCGCCAAAAACATCGAACGCGTGGGTGATCATGCCACCGGAATTGCCGAGCAGGTGATCTATTTGGTGACAGGCCGTTTGCCGGATGATGATCGTGCCAAAGGTGAAGACGCGGCCTTGTTGAAAAAATAGGACGATATAATGGCACGTTACGATCAACCCCCTGTCGTTTTACTGGTCGAAGATGAACCCGCCCAACGCGAAGTCTTGGCCTATAACCTAGAGGCAGAGGGGTTTCGTGTCGTGCAGGCCGATAACGGCGAAGATGCGCTGTTGCTGGTCGCCGAAGAATCGCCTGATATCATCATCCTAGATTGGATGATGCCGCGCCTATCTGGGATCGAAGTGTGTCGTCGGCTGAAAATGGCCCCTGAAACCCGCAATATCCCTGTGATCATGCTGTCTGCGCGATCCGAAGAAGTTGACCGTATTCGCGGGCTGGAAACGGGGGCGGATGATTATGTCGTCAAACCCTATTCTGTGTTGGAACTGATGTCGCGGGCAAGGGTGCAGTTGCGCCGCGTGCGCCCGTCGACGGTGGGGGCCGTCTTAAGTTATGACGATATCCAGATGGACGCTGAAACCCACCGCGTTTTGCGGTCAGGCGATATGTTGAAGCTGGGTCCAACCGAGTTCCGGCTTTTGGCCACCTTCCTAGAAAAACCTGGCCGTGTCTGGAGCCGTGAGCAACTGCTTGACCGCGTTTGGGGCCGCGATGTTTATGTCGATACGCGTACTGTGGATGTCCATATTGGCCGTTTGCGCAAGGCGTTGACAGAGTATGGCGGCACAGATCCGCTGCGGACAGTGCGCGGCGCGGGATATGCGCTGGGCTGAAACCGTTGCAGGACGCCCTTTTGCCCGTTATAGGGCATCAAACATTTAGGGAGCCTGATCATGTCAAACGCCGCATTGGAAACCGTAATCAACGCCGCATGGGAGGCGCGTGATACCATCACGACAGCCACTCGCGGTGAAACCCGTGACGCGATTGAGGCCACTTTGACCGCGCTGGACTCTGGGTCTTTGCGCGTCGCTGAAAAGCGCGGGGCTGATTGGCATGTCAATCAATGGGCGAAAAAGGCGGTTCTTTTGTCATTTCGCCTCAACGACATGGCGGAAATTTCGGGTGGTAACGGCGGGTCGAACTGGTGGGACAAAGTACCATCGAAATTCGCGGGCTGGGGCGCGGCTGACTGGCGCAATGCAGGTTTTCGCGCCGTGCCGGGGTCTATCGTGCGCCGCTCTGCCTTTATCGGCAAAGGCGTGGTTTTGATGCCATCTTTTGTCAATCTGGGCGCCTTTGTTGACGAAGGGTCGATGGTCGATGGCTGGGCTACAGTTGGGTCTTGCGCGCAGATTGGCAAAAACGTGCATTTGTCGGGCGGCGTCGGCATTGGGGGCGTGTTGGAGCCTATGCAGGCTGGCCCAACAATTATCGAAGATAATTGTTTCATCGGTGCGCGCTCTGAGGTGGTCGAGGGCTGCATCATCCGCGAAGGGTCGGTCTTGGGCATGGGTGTGTTTATCGGTCAATCCACCAAGATCGTTGATCGCGAAACGGGCAGCGTCACTTACGGCGAGGTGCCGGCGGGTTCAGTTGTCGTCGCAGGGTCGATGCCATCCAAGAATGGCATCAACTTGTATTGCGCCGTGATTGTCAAAAAGGTGGATGCCCAGACACGGTCCAAGACATCCATTAATGAACTGCTGCGCGACTGATCGCGCAGACAATTATTTCGCTGGCGCGCCACCTTCAAACCGATTGCCGTGACGGTAATCGCAAGGCGCTTCTTGCATTTGCAGATGCAGACCTGTGCCAGTGAATGGATGGGCGCGGGCGACATCTTCGTCGAACTCGATTCCTAAACCGGGGGTTTCGGGTGGGATGATATATCCGTCTTCCCATTTGATCGTATTCTTGATCAGTTTCAGATGAAACGCGCCGCCTGTTTGGATGGTTTCGGCCATCAAGATATTGGGGATGCTGGCCGCGAAATGCACATTGGCCGCCCATTCGACGGGCCCTGCATAAAGATGCGGGGCCATTTCGGCGTTATAGACCTCGGCCATAGCCGCGATTTTCTTGGCCTCCCATATGCCGCCCACGCGTCCCAAAGCGGGTTGCAATATTTTAACTCCGCCCAGACGCAACAGCGCGCCAAATTCAGTTTTTGTGGTCAGGCGTTCCCCAGTGGACAGCGGAATTCGCACCGACCGCGCCACTTCGGCAAACTCGGCCAGATTGTCTGGCGGAATAGGTTCTTCGTACCATAGCGGGTTATAGGGTTCCAATTCGCGCCCCAAGCGGATCGCACCTGCGGTGGTGAACTGGCCATGCGTGCCAAACAGCAAATCTGCCTTATCCCCCACGGCGGCGCGAATTTTGGCGCAGAATTCGACACTGCGGGCGATGTCTGACATGGCGGGCTGATGGCCACCGCGAATGGTATAGGGACCAGCTGGATCAAATTTCACAGCCGTAAAGCCCTGTTTGACACAGTTTGCCGCAGCCTCGGCCGTCATATCGGCATTGACCCAAAACTCGGCGGCATCTTGGTCGGGTTCGGGGTAAAGATAGGTATAAGACCTTACGCGTTCATTCATCTTACCGCCAAGCAAGGCCCAGACAGGACGATTTCGCGCCTTGCCCAAAATGTCCCAACAGGCGATTTCCAGCCCCGAAAACGCGCCCATGACGGTGGGATCAGGGCGCTGGGTAAAGCCTGACGAATAGGCGCGCCGAAACATCAATTCGATATTTTCGGGGTTTTCGCCCTGCATATGGCGCGCAAAGACATCCTCGATCACCGCGCGCATCGCATCGGGGCCGACGGTTGAGGCATAGCATTCCCCGTAACCCACAATCCCATCATCAGTGGTTAATTTCGGAAAAATCCAATAGCGACCACCCCATCCCGGCGCGGGTGGGGCCACAACGAAAATTTCCAGATCCTTAAGTTTCATAGCAGCCCTCCGTTTGGGTATATGCTAGGGCGCGCAATCGGTGGGGCGCGCAGGACTGCGACAGTTTTCGCCCATCAGCGACGCGTTTCGGCCATCCTTGTCACCAGACAATCTAGGGTTTTCGCCAATTTGTCGGGCAGTGCGAAAAACGGCGCATGGCCGCAGGGCAATTCAGCGCGCAGATCAATTCCCTTGGCCATCTCAGCCTGATAGGCGGGGGGAATGGCGCGATCGTGGACGCAAATTATAGCAGCCCGCGCCAGCTCAGGCAGGGCGGATAAGGGCGTTTCCATGGGCGCGATTGGATCACGCGATAAGGTGACGTTGCGCGGGCAATCGTGAAAAAACAAATCCTGCACAAGGTCAGGGTCAAACCCATAGCTTTGCCGATCTGTGTCAATTTTAAAGGCGCGAGTGAGGGGTTGGCTTGGCCCTTCGCGGCGCATTTGGGCCACGGATTTACCAATTTGGGGAATATATGCACATAGGTAAATCAGCCCTTGAATAGCCGTTTGATCGCGCAAGGCCGCTGCCGTGATGGCAAATCCCCCCGCCGAATGACCCACTAAAACGGTTGGACCATTCAGCTTGTCCAAAATGATCTGCGCGTTGGCGTCCAGCGTGTCGCCGATCAGGTCCACGGCCCATGCCTGATGACCCAAACCCTGCAAGGCAGGGATCACCTCTGCCCAAGCCCATGCCCGATGACAGGCGCCGTGGGCCAATAAAAAATTAGCCATGGCCAAGACGGTCCAAAAAGATGGAAATCAGCGCGCCATATTCCGCGGGCTTATCCAACATCGGCAAATGTCCTACGCCGCGCATCAAATGAAAATCGGCGTCAGGGATCAAATCTGCCGTCTCGCGCACCAAATCTGGCGGTGTCGTACCGTCATCTGCCCCCGCAATGACCAATGTGGGCAAGCGCAAGGATGCGGTGGGGGTATAGAAATCGGTGCCGGCAATCGCTCGCGCTGCGCCGATCCAGCCTTGCGGCGCTGTTCGAACCAACATTTGGCGCAAAAGCGGCATCTTGGGATGATCCCGCCATGCGCGGCCTAACATCCGTGCCATCGCGCCGTCGGCATAGGGTTCTAAACCGGTCCGCGCCACCTCATCGCAGCGGGCATTCCACAACTCTGCCGTGCCGATCTTGGCGGCGGTGTTCGACAAAACCAGCGCGCGCACCAAATCCAACCGCTTGATCGCCAGACCCTGTGCGATCAACCCGCCCAAAGACACGCCAATCACCGCAGTGTCACGCAGCGCGAAATGATCCATGACCCGTTCGACATCGCGCACCATCGCCCCCATCGCATAGGGCGGAGCAGGCACGTCAGATGCGCCATGCCCGCGCAAATCCATCGTCAGGATTTGGATATTGGTCGGAAGACAGTCGCGCAAACCCGCCCAAAGACCAGAATCCGTGCCCAATGCGTGCAGCAAAACCACAGCCGGTGCGCCCTTTGGCCCTGTGAGTTCGGCATTCAAGCGGATATCGGATAAATAGATCAAGGGCATCTAAGACACCCTTGCTAAAAACTGATGGATCAACGCAAGGCTTTCGACCTCGTCCAAAAACGGGATATGGGCGCGGTCGGGGATTGTGGCAAACAGCATATCGGGGCGTCGACCCTGCATTTCTGCGACAGTCGCGACTGACAATAGGTCCGAGTTTTCACCCCGTATCAGCGCCAAAGGCAGCCCCGCACAGGCATCAAAAAGCGGCCAAAGGTCAATCTCTGGCCCGTCAAACCCCGCTAAAAACGCGGCCCGCAGATCAGGATCATAGGTGATCTTCAGCCCATTTGCGGTTTCCTTGTAATGCAACAACACCTCTGCCTGCCAGCGCGCCGACGGCACATTGGCAAAGCCTTGCATCAATGAAGGTATTTTTGCCGCCATCGCGGCATGGGTTTTGTAGACGGGGTTGCGGCCAACATAGTCAAAAATCCGCAGTAATCCGCCGCGCTCAATCACAGGGCCAATATCGTTTAAACATAGGCCTAACAGACGGTTTTTGGCGATGGCTGCGATCAAGAGACCAATCAACCCCCCACGCGATGTGCCCAAAATTGCCGCGCGGTCAATTTGCAAATGATCCAGCAGGGCAAGGGCATCTTGGGCTTCTTGCAAAACGGTATAGGTTGCGGCCCCCGTCCAATCACTGGCCCCGCGCCCGCGATAATCCATCGTAATCATCCGAACGGGGGGCAGATGCGGCCGTAGATAGTCAAAATCCCCCATCGTGCGCGTCAACCCCGCAAGACACAAGAACGGCAGACCCGTCCCATGAACTCGATAGGCCAAACTTGCCCCATCAGAGGTGGTAAAATGCTGGATCATCGTGCGCTCCTTTTGGTAAGAGTGCCATGTCAGCCGGCGTTGCGAAAGACCCAGTGCTTGCATGAAGGTCAGCCTGCCCTTAGATGAGACATAAATCTATTCAAGGATTATGATATGTCCGATGTTGGCATCGCAAAACGCGCGCCGTCCAAAAAGATCGCAGCCCTGCGCGGTTTGGCGCCGTTTATCTGGCCCTATCGCAAAATGGTGTTTGTGGCGTCTTTGGCGTTGGTTCTAACCTCGGGGGTTAGTTTGGTTTTGCCGATGGCGGTGCGCCGTGTGGTAGATGGCTTCAGCGCGGGCAACATGGAATTGCTGGATCAATATTTCGCGGGGGCGCTGGTCATTGCGGCCCTGTTGGCGCTTGGCACAGGTATTCGCTATTTCTTTGTCACCAAATTGGGTGAACGCGTTGTCGCTGATATCCGCAAAGCGCTGTTTGACCGTGTGATCGGGATGAGCCCTGCCTTTTTCGACAATATCATGACGGGTGAGGTTCTAAGCCGCATCACCACCGATACCACGCTGATTTTATCTGTGATTGGCAGTTCTGTATCCGTTGCTTTGCGTAATTTGCTGACGCTGATCGGCGGATTGTTTTTGCTGGCTTTTTCATCGAGTAAATTGACCATGTTGGTCTTGTTGATTGTGCCTGCAGTGATCGTCCCAATAGTGGTTTTGGGGCGGCGGCTCCGCAGTCTAAGCCGTGATAACCAAGACCTAATCGCGCAGTCATCTGGCAGCGCGTCCGAGGCGTTGACCGCCGTGCAAACCGTGCAATCTTACACCCATGAAACCACAACGCGGGGCGTTTTTGGTGCGGTGACCGAAGCCTCTTATAAATCGGCGCGCACAAGGATCATGACGCGCGCGATTATGACGGTCATAGTGATCTTTTTGATTTTTGCCGCGATCGTCGGCGTTTTGTGGATCGGCGCACGCGATGTTCAAAATGGTATCATGA
>CAWUUC010000299.1:0-2745 GCA_963924905.1 uncultured Paracoccaceae bacterium | reverse complement strand
GATGTGCCCTGTCACGGATTCTTTGTTGCCATCGGTCATGCGCCTGCGTCAGAACTGGTCAAGGACCAATTGCCCCTGCACAGCGGCGGATATGTCCAAGTTGAGGCGGGCAGCACCCGCACCGCCATTGCGGGTGTCTTTGCTGCGGGTGATTTGACAGACCATATATACCGCCAAGCCGTGACGTCGGCAGGTATGGGATGTATGGCGGCGCTAGACGCGGAAAAGTTCCTAGCGGGGCATTAACCTTAGCTCATTGAACCATCACGGGCGACAAGTCATTCTCGCGCGCGATTGCAAAGGCCAGATCGCGGCTGACCACAAAGGCAATCCGCGCCCCATCTTCGGCATTCATAGAATAGATGGTATCTGCATCTCCCGCCTGCGCGCGTAATTTTTCGGGCAGATCAGCAACAAGGATCGGGCGGACGTAAACATAATGTCCCTCTACTGGCGGCATATTGAATTTTACATTCATCACGAACCCCTTATTTTCGACCAATTCTGATGGTCTGGACCACGGCATCGGGCACCAATCGACGCAAATCTATGTGCAAAAGACCGTTTTCTGTATCCGCTCCTGCCACTTCGACACCGTCAGCTAAAACAAAGCTACGCTGAAATGCCCTTGATGCAATACCACGATGCAAAAAAACGCGTTCACAGGGATCTTCAGGCTGACGTCCGCGCACGACCAACTGGCGATCTTCAACGGTGATCGACAAATCGTCTTGCGAAAACCCTGCAACAGCCAGCGTAATACGATAAGTGTTTTCGGAAGTCGCTTCGATATTAAAAGGTGGATAACCTTCAGAGGCGGTTTTTGCCGTCCGTTCAACCAAGCGCTCTAATTGTTCAAACCCCAGCAAATAAGGGTGACCGCCAAAGCCAATTTTCGTCATCTGCATGCCCTTTCAACAAGCGACACAATGGCGTGGCCCCATCACAGCAACCACAACCTGAATATGGGTTGCGAAAGCCCTGCTTGCAAGTGGGGTGCGCCCACGGAGTGCCGTTCAAATTGTCAAAATATTCCCGCCAATTTTTTGCGAATCATGTTATGATCTGCAGAGTGTTAGTAGGGCCGCACAAATGAATGCCTCAAGTGAGATGAACCGCACCGAAATGTTGGCGATCCGATTGGATATGCTGCGCCGCGAGCATCGTGATCTAGACATCGCCATTGAATTGGAAATGGCCGCCCCCCTGCCTGATCGTTTGACGTTGCAGCGCATGAAAAAGCAAAAGCTGCTGCTCAAGGATCAGATCACCACGATTTCGACGCAGCTTATTCCAAATATCATTGCCTAAGCCTGTTGCTTGCCCTTAGCGCCTTGCGCGTATATTGGACAGAAAACCAAGGGGATCAGCATGGCACCTGTCGTTGGAATCATCATGGGCAGTCAGTCTGACTGGCCGACAATGAAAGATGCAGCCTTAATTCTAGAGGCGCTAGACGTGCCTTATGAGACCAAGATCGTTTCGGCGCATCGCACCCCTGATCGGCTGTGGACTTACGGCAAAACGGCCGTCGATCGCGGTTTAAGGGTTATTATTGCAGGGGCAGGTGGTGCGGCGCATTTGCCGGGGATGATGGCCTCTAAGACCCGACTGCCTGTCATTGGCGTGCCCGTCCAAACCAAGGCGCTGGCGGGCGTTGATAGTTTATATTCGATTTTGCAAATGCCCAAAGGTTATCCTGTGGCCACGATGGCCATTGGCGGCGCGGCCAATGCGGGGCTGATGGCGGCGGGGATTTTAGCATTGTCTGATGCGGCTTTGGCCGATCGTTTGGACGCTTGGCGTGCGGCGCTCTCAGACTCAATCCCAGAGGAGCCGCGCGATGAATAATCTGCCAGCGGGCGCGACGATTGGGATTTTGGGCGGGGGGCAGTTGGGGCGTATGCTGTCGGTGGCCGCATCCCGATTGGGTTACAAAACCCATATTTTTGAACCCGCAGCAGCGCCACCTGCAGGGGATGTTGCCCATCAGGTAACAACGGCCCCCTATGGTGATTTGACTGCCCTGCGTGCCTTTGCCAGCAGTTGTGACGTGATCACCTATGAATTTGAAAACATCCCGACCGAGGCCTTGGACGCTATAGAGGCGATCTGCCCGATCCGTCCCAATCGGCGCGCTTTGGCGATTTCGCAAGATCGACTGCTAGAGAAGGCTTTTTTGACGGGACTTGGCCTGACCTGCGCGCCCTATGCCAAGGTCACGGATGCACAAAGCTTGACGTCCGCCATCGCGCAAATTGGTCTGCCCGCCATATTGAAAACCACACGGCTGGGATATGACGGAAAGGGGCAAGCCCGGATCAAATCACAAACCGATATGGCCCCCGCAATGGCCACGATGGGCGGGGCGGATGCTGTTTTAGAAGGCTTTATCGATTTTACCCAGGAAGTGTCGGTGATTGCAGCGCGGGGGATGGATGGCGCTGTCGCGGCCTATGATCCGGGGGAAAACCTGCATGAAGACGGGATCTTACGCAAAACGACTGTGCCTGCGCGCCTTTCGCCCAGCCAACGCACCGATGCCGTCTTACTGGCAGCAAGGATTTTGAATGCGCTGGATTATGTGGGTGTGTTGGGGGTTGAGTTGTTCGTCACACCGCAGGGTCTGATCATCAATGAAATCGCCCCACGCGTTCACAATTCGGGTCATTGGACGCAAAATGGCTGTGCTGTGGATCAGTTTGAACAGCATATTCGCGCTGTGGCGGGTCTGGTTTTGGGCGA